>NZ_JBFRPK010000012.1:1221-107590 GCF_041471965.1 Vibrio sp. 10N.261.51.A3 | reverse complement strand
CAAGATCAACAGTTCAGTGTTGAAGAAGACGGTACGTTAATCTTCACCGATGCAGACCTATTAACAGGCGCTACCGACATTGAAGGTGACAACCTAACGGTTGAAGGTGTGACCTACGATGGCGGTGACGGTATCCTTACTGATAACGGTAATGGTACTTACACATTCGCTCCAAACGAAAACTTCAATGGTGACGTAAACTTCGGCTTCGATGTCTCTGACGGAACCGATACGGTATCAGCAAACATCGACGTGAGCGTAACTGCCGTTGATGATGCGCCAGTGTCTGGCGACCTAGCGTACTCAATCGACGAAGATGGTTCTATCCGTCTAAGTCAAGAGCAGCTTCTATCGCAAGCTTCTGACGTAGAAGGCGATGACCTTACTGCTAGCGGCCTAACGGTTGGTGGAGATGCGACGGTTGTAGCTAATGATGACGGCAGCTTCACCATCACGCCAGATGAGAACTTCAACGGTGACATCGATATCAGTTTCGATATCTCTGATGGCACCAATACCGTTCAAGCATCGGCTGACCTAACGGTTAACCCAGTAAACGACCTACCAGTACCTCAAGATCAACAGTTCAGTATTGCAGAAGACGGTACTTTACAGTTCACAGACGCGGATCTGCTTACAGGCGCGACAGACGTTGAAGGTGATAACCTGACGGTTGAGGGCATCACTTATGAAGGCACTGATGGCGTACTGACTGACTTGGGTGAGGGCTCATACAGCTTTGCTCCAAACGAAAACTTCAATGGTGATGTTAGCTTTAGCTTCGATGTTTCAGACGGAACAGATACGGTGTCTGCAAACATTGATGTAAACGTGACTCCTGAGAACGATCCGCCAGTTGCGGGTTCAACGTCCTACACGGTGAATGAAGACAATTCGATTACCATTTCTGATGCACAACTATTGGCAACATCTTCAGATATTGAAGGTGATGTATCGATAGACAGCGTGACTTACTCTGGTAGTGACGGTGTCCTTGAAATCAATGGTAACGGCACTTACACCTTCTCGCCAAATGAGAACTTCAGCGGTGAAATTGCACTTGATGTGGTTGTTGCTGATGAAGAGGGTGCGACCGATGCAACGACCGCGGGCATCAATGTTCTTGAAGTGAACGATCCGCCGGTTGCTGGCCCAACGTCTTATACCATTGATGAAGATTCAGTGTTGACCTTCAGTGAGTCTCAAGTGTTGCTTAACGCCTCAGATGTAGAAGGGGATGTTGATCTTGTTGGTATTAGCTACGATGGCCCTGAGGGTATCTTCTCAGTAAATGGTGACGGCACTTGCAGCTTCGCTCCAAATGAGAACTTTAATGGCCAAGTTCAGCTTGATGTCACCATTCGTGATGAAGATGGTGCAGAAGTGGAAACCGTCATCAATGTTGACGTATTACCAATCAATGATGCGCCAGTGTCTGGTGATTTGGCTTACAACGTTAACGAAGATGGTTCAATCACACTGAGCCAAGATCAGCTGTTGTCTCAAGCGTCCGATGTAGAAGGCGAAGATCTAACCGCAAGTGACTTAACAGTTGGTGGTGATGCGACGGTTGTAGCTAACGATGACGGCAGTTTCACGATTACGCCAGATGAAAACTTCAACGGTGACATTGATATTCAATTCAACATCACTGACGGTACTGACACGGTTCAAGCAACCGCCGATCTTACTGTTAACCCAGTTAATGACTTGCCGGTTCCTCAAGACCAACAATTCAGTATCGCAGAAGACGGTACGCTTCAATTTACAGACGCCGACTTACTTACCGGTGCCACCGATATTGATGGCGACGACTTAACCGTTGAAGGTATTAGCTATACAGGTGGTGATGGCGTACTGACCGACCACGGTGATGGTACTTATACCTTTGCGCCAAATGAAAACTTCAATGGCGATGTGAACTTCAGTTTCGATGTGTCTGATGGCACAGAAACCGTTAGCGCTAACATTGATGTGAGTGTGACTCCTGAGAACGATCCGCCAGTTGCGGGTTCAACCTCATACATGGTCAATGAAGACAATGCCATCACAATTTCTGATGAACAGTTGCTAGCTAACTCTTCGGATATTGAAGGTGCGGTGTCGGTTGATACTGTGACTTACAGTGGCACTGATGGTGTGTTCCAAGATAACGGCGATGGCAGCTATACCTTCCTTCCTAATGAAAACTTCAGCGGTGATATCAGCCTTGATGTGATTGTTGCAGATGAAGAAGGTGCAATTGATGAAACCACAGCAGGTATTACCGTTCTTGAAGTGAACGATCCACCAGTTGCGGGTCCAACGTCATACACCATTGACGAAGATTCGGTTCTGACGTTCAGTGAATCTCAGATTCTTGTGAATGCTTCGGATATCGAAGGCGATGTAGAACTTGTTGGCATTAACTACGATGGCTCTGACGGTATCTTCACTGTAAATGGTGATGGTACATGCAGCTTTGCACCCAACGAAAACTTCAATGGTCAGGTTCAACTGGGTGTGACCATTCAAGATGAAGATGGCGCAACGGTTGAAACACACATTAACGTTGATGTATTGCCAATCAATGATGCGCCAGTATCGGGCGATTTGGCTTACACCATCAATGAAGATAGCTCCATCACGCTAAGCCAAGAGCAATTGCTAGCAAGAGCAGGTGATATCGATAGCGATAACTTAGAAGCTATCAATCTATCTACTGATGAAAATGCGACCATCCAACACAATGATGATGGCAGCTACACCATCACACCGAACGCAGATTACAACGGTGACCTAGATCTGAACTTCGATATCATCGATAACGATGGTGGTTCAGTTCAAGTTGGCCTAGACATTACCGTGAATCCGGTTAATGACTTGCCACAAGCGCAAGATCAACAGTTCACGATTGAAGAAGACGGTACGTTACTCTTCACCGATGCTGACCTGCTTGTAGGTGCGTCGGATATTGATGGTGATGAACTGTCGATTGAAAACGTACTCTACACAGGTGCAGATGGTGTTCTTAGCGATAATGGCGACGGCACATATAGCTTTGCTCCAAACGAGAACTTCAATGGTGATGTTCAATTCTCATTCGATGTCTCTGACGGTACTGATTCAACATCAGCTGTTATTGATGTCAGCGTAACGCCTGAGAATGATCCACCGGTAGCGGGCTCGACATCTTACACAGTCCAAGAAGATGGCCAAATCACGATCAGTGATGAGCAACTATTGGCAAACTCTTCCGATGTAGAAGGCGATGTTTCACTGTCTGGAGTATCGTACTTCGGTGATGACGGCTCATTTGTTGATAATGGCAATGGTACTTACACCTTTACGCCAAATGAAAACTTCGATGGTGATATTTCACTAGACGTTGTTGTCGTTGACGAAGACGGTGCAACCGCAACCACAACCGCTGGCATCGATGTTATCGCTGTGAATGACGGACCTGAAACTTCGGGCATTCAGGCTGAAGTCGATGAAGATAATTCAATCACCATTACTCAAGAGCAGTTACTCGCTAATGCGACCGATGTTGAAGGTGATGAGTTAACGGCATCTAACCTACAAACCAACGATCCAGATGCGACAATTGTTACTAATGACGATGGTTCATTCACTATTACGCACACAGAAAACTTCAATGGCGAGTTGGACTTCACATACAGCATCAGTGATGGTGAGAATGAAGTTCTGACGACACTCGACTTGACGGTTAACCCTGTCAACGATGCGCCAGAAGCGGGCGATGAAATCTTCATCCAAGCGCAAGAAGACCAAACAGTTGGTGTGACACTTCGTGAAGAACCAGCACTACGTTTAGACCAAGCGCCAGAAAACGGCATCATTGAAGCAAATGTGAATGACGAATGGGTGGTACTGGAAGTAGGACAAGAAGTTCCTGCAGATACCGAAGTGCGCTTTGTTCCAAGTGAAGATGCTCTTGCTGAAGGTACACACACCACACAAATCGGTACGTTTGACGATAACGCGAGTGTGGATGATTGGGGTACAGAAGTTGACCCTTATACGCGTGAGTTCTCAGATGGTGACTTAACGGTAACTGTTCAAAGTAACGATGACCCTCTTGGTGCCTGGAATGGCAACACCCACATTGGTCATGGTATCGGTGATACTGACCGCCAAGGCTTAAGTGGTGATGAGAAACTGACGGTTTCAGTTGAAGGTCAAGACATCAATGAAATCAGTTTCCACCTAGATGGTTTGGGTGGCTGGTTCATGGAAGAGTCTCGTCACTTTACAGAAGTCGAAATCAAAGCGTTCAATGAGGATGGCGACCTAATTGACTCGATGACTTACCACAAAGAAGACCGTGGTACTTTCGAGACAGATTACACGCTAACGGTTGATCAACCAGTGTCCTACTTTGAGCTTGGTACCGTGCAAGGTAATGGTACTTACGTCGTTCAAAACATGACAGTGTCACAAACTTGTCATGATGAAGCGGTGTTTACATCGATTGGTGTAGATGGTTCAGAGATTACTGAAACGGTTGAGTTGAATATCCATGCGGGTGACAACGAAATCGAGTTAACGGCTGATCTTCCGAATATTACTGTCGATACCGATGGTTCTGCCCAGTTTGCTTCGGTTGTGATTACCGAAGAGCAACTACTGGCGCAAGCATCTGATATTGATGGCGACGACCTTGATATTGAAAATCTAGAGCTAGTGGGTGAAAACTCAGAGCATGCAACACTCACCGATAATGGTGATGGCACTTGGACGGTAACACCGGATGAAAACTTCCATGGTGAAATCGAACTTGGTTACCAAGTTACCGATGGTGAGCTGACAGACAGCAATATCATCAATATCAATTTCGAATCAGTAAATGATGCGCCAATCGTTTCTGGCCCGATTGTTCTATCGACAGATGAAGATGAAGGTATCACGTTCAGTGCAGATGACTTGCTAGCGAACACCACAGATGTGGAAGGCGATACGCTGTCTATTTCTGACATCACTTACGGTGGTGATAACGGTGAGCTAGTTGATAACGGCGATGGTACGTTTACCTTCATGCCGAATGAAAACTTCAATGGTGAAATCGACATCGACTACAAGGTGTTTGATGGAACTGATGAAGTTGCAACGCATCTAGACCTAACGGTCGTACCAGTCAATGATGTGCCGGTTCCGGGTGAACCATTGCACACCCAAATGCTTGAAAACGGCTCCATGATCATCGAAGCGAAAGACCTATTGTCTGGTGCGACCGATGTTGATGGCGACATTCTTCATGTCGAAAACCTATTACTTGCAGACCAAACGCAAGGTACGTTAACGGATAACGGTGATAATACCTTTACCTTCGAACCTGCAGAAGACTTCTACGGTGAAGTGAATCTGACTTTCGATATCAGTGATGGCCAAGCAAGTGCACCAAGCACTGCAAGAATTGACGTTGAAATTGTCAATGAAGGCCCTGAGGTGAGTGGTCCAATTGAAGCCACTGTTGATGAAGATGGTTCAATCACTATTACTCAAGAGGATCTGTTAGCGAATGCAACCGATGTAGATGGCGATAACCTTGAAGCGGTTAACTTTGCGACCAACGATCCAAATGCTGTTGTTGTAGAAAACCCAGACGGTAGCTTCACGATTACACCAAGTGCAGATTTCTTTGGTGAGATTGAATTTACTTACGATGTCACTGACGCAATCGAAACTGTTGCCGCTGACCTCAACCTAACCGTAAATCCAATCAATGATGCCCCAGACGTGCCTGACATGTCTTTCGCTACGGAAGATGGTCAAGCGATTACTATTACCGAAGCTGAATTACTGGCACAAGCGACAGACGTTGAAGGTGATGAACTGTCAGTTGTGAATGTAACGAGCGCAAGCGACACGGTAGAAGTCACAGACAATGGTGACGGAACATACACATTAACACCAGAGCAAGGCTTCTTCGGTAATGTTGACTTAGCGTTTGATGTGAGCGATGGCACTGATGTGGTTGCCGCAAACATCGACCTAAAAGTTGAGTTCGTCAACGATGCGCCAGAAGCGACACCGATGGTGGCAGATGTCGACGAAGATGGTTCAATCCTCGTTACACAAGAAATGCTGTTGGAGAACGCGAGCGACCAAGATGGCGATGAGCTATTTGCTTCTTCGCTTGAAACCAATGATCCGAACGCCAGCATTGTAGACAATGGTGATGGCACGTACACAGTGACACCTTCTGAAAACTTCAACGGTGATATTGCATTCACTTATGAGGTGAGCGATGGTGAGCTGAGCACGTCTAATGATATGACATTGACCGTGAATCCGGTGAATGACATTCCAATTGTTGCCCCAGGCATGTACCACATCGAAGAGGATGGCAGCATCCTGTTCACTCAAGAAGATCTGTTGAGTGGTGCGATTGATATTGATGGCGACGACCTAAGCGTTACTAGCATCAATTACTCTGGCGATGAAGGCACAGTCACCGACAATGGTGACGGCACGTTCAGCTTCGTTCCTGAAGAGCACTTCAGTGGTGATCTGCAGTTCAGCTTTACGGTAACAGACGGTACGGATGAGGTTGAACAAGACCTTAACGTTCATATTGAAGCAGTCGCGGATGCGCCGGATCTTGTGATAACCGATGGCGACGGCGTTAACGTTGATGACCAAGCTATTTTGGTTGAGCCAGGCGGCATTGTTGAACTGAACATTGCGGCGGCACTTGTCGACCAAGACTTGTCTGAAACACTCACTGTTACAGTAGATGGTGTGCCAGAAGGTTCGGTTATTCAATACGATAACGAAGGCGTTCTGAATGACCAAGAGAACGGTATCACCAGTTACAACGACACTGAAATCACAGTAACGTTTGAAGGTGAGACGGCTGGCTACCAAAACGCTGCGGGTTACTACAAAGTAGACGAAGACGGCAACATCACAGGTGTTGAAGTTGTTTACGAAAACGCATCACAAGTTGGTGGTGGCGGCGACCTTGTTCCAGGGCAAGATCAATTCAGCTTCCAAGTCGAGGAAGGCGAAAGCTTTAACCTGTTCTTAATTCCAAACGGACATCAGCACAACGACTTTGATGCGATGCAAGACGGTCAGTACGAGTTCCGTGCTGAGGATGGTTCGCCTGCGAACATGGATACGGTTGATCCTCAACTTGTCTTTGTGGCTGCTGATGGAACCGAGACAGTGATTCAAGGCCAGAATGGTGACGCGATCTTCCATGGTGGTTCAAGCTCTCAGCTAAACCAAGATGGTATCGAACATACTCGCACGACGGTTAATGAAGACGGCGAGCTGGTTTACGGCTTTGAAGATTTGTATGGCGGCGGTGATGCTGACTACACAGATTTCAACTTCACAATCGATGTGGGTGAAGTGAACAGCCAAATCTACAGCGGTGAAGTAACGGTTGGCCCTGATGGTACGGTGAACTTACCGACAACGGCTATCGAAAATTCACTACAAATCCAGTTACCAGAAGACTTCAACGAACAGTTTGAAGTTCATGTAACGGCAACCGCAACAGAGCTATCGAATGATGATTCTGAAACGGTCTCTCAAACCATCTACATTAACGCGACAGGCGCGCACATTGAGCACGCACCTGAAGCGCTGCCTGTTGCAGCAACAGTAGAAGAAGATGGTTCTATCACCATTACGCAAGAAGACTTGTTAGCTAATGCTCGAGATCTCGATGGCGACCATCTGACGGCTCTGAATTTAGCGACCGATGATGAGAGCGTTACGATTACCGATAACGGTGATGGTACGTACACATTAACGCCAGATGCTGATTTCAATGGCGATGTTAGCTTTACGTTTGATGTGTCTGATGGTGATGATGTTGTCTCTACCAACCTAGAGCTAACAGTTTCACCAGTGAACGATGGTCCAGAAGCACAAGACCAGGCATTCACAGTCGGCGAAGATGGCGTGTTAACCTTCAATGACCAAGACCTATTAACAGGTGCGACGGACATTGAAGGGGACGACCTAAGTGTTGAAGGTGTAACTTACACTGGCGCAGATGGTGTCCTAACCGACAATGGCGATGGCACATACAGCTTCGCGCCAAACGAAAACTTCAATGGCGATGTCAACTTCTCGTTCAATGTATCAGATGGAACCGATACGGTAACCGCTAACATTGATGTGAGCGTGACGCCAGAGAATGATCCTCCGGTTGCGGGTAGTACGTCTTACACGGTTCATGAAGACAACTCTATTACAATCAGTAACGAACAACTGCTAGCGAACTCTTCGGATATCGAAGGCGAAGTCGCAATTGATAACGTGACTTACAGTGGTAGCGACGGTGTTCTGGAAATCAACGGTGACGGTACATACACCTTCTCGCCAAACGAGAACTTTAATGGCGAAGTTAGCCTAGATGTTGTCGTGACGGATGAAGATGGCGCGACCGAAGCAACAACTGCGGGTATTACTGTCCTTGAGGTGAACGATCCGCCAGTTGCTGGCCCAACGTCATACACCATCGATGAAGATTCAGTACTGACTTTCAATGAGTCTCAAGTTCTGCTGAACGCTTCTGATATTGAAGGTGATGTTGAGCTTGTTGAGATCAACTACGATGGCCCAGACGGTATCTTCTCAATCAATGGTGACGGTACATGTAGCTTCGCTCCGAATGAAAACTTCAACGGCCAAGTGCAGTTGGATGTGACCATTCAAGATGAAGACGGCGCTCAAGTTGATACGTTTATTACGGTTGATGTATTACCAATCAACGACGTGCCAGTATCAGGCGACCTGGCATACAGTGTTGAGGAAGACGGTTCGATTACCTTGAGCCAAGAGCAGCTTCTGTCTCAAGCAAGCGATGTAGACGGAGACGACCTGACTGCTTCTAACTTGATTGTTGATGGAGACGCGACGGTTGTTGCTAACGATGACGGCAGCTTTACCATTACGCCAGATGCGAACTTCAATGGTGACATTGACCTAACGTTCGACATTAGCGACGGTACAGACACGCTCGTTGCGACGGCTGACCTAACCGTTAACCCAGTCAATGACCTTCCACAACCACAAGATCAAACGTTCAGCATTGGCGAAGACGGCATCTTGAACTTCACAGATGAAGACTTGCTAACAGGTGCTACCGATATCGATGGGGATGACCTATCGGTTGAAGGCGTGACTTACACAGGTGCCGACGGTGTTCTTACTGACAATGGCGACGGAAGCTACAGCTTTGCGCCAAACGAGAACTTCAATGGTGATGTGAACTTCAGTTTTGATGTGTCAGATGGCACGGATACGGTTCAAGCCAACATTGATGTCAGCGTGACACCAGAGAACGATCCACCGGTTGCAGGTAGCACGTCTTACACCGTTCATGAAGACAACTCAATTACCATCAGCGACGAACAGTTACTTGCTAACTCTTCTGACATTGAAGGTGATGTGGCAGTCGATAGCGTGACTTACACTGGCGCTGACGGTGTCTTTGAAGACAACGGTGACGGTACTTACACCTTCTCACCAAACGAAAACTTCAACGGCGAAGTTAGCCTTGATGTTGTCGTAACTGATGAAGAGGGCGCAACTGAAGCGACCACCGCGGGTATTACTGTACTTGAGGTGAACGATCCACCAATCGCAGGCTCAACCAGCTACTCAGTCAACGAGGACGAAGTTATCACCATCAGTTCAGAGCAACTGTTGGCAAACGCTTCTGATATCGAAGGTGAAGTGGCGATTGATAGCGTTAACTACACAGGTTCAGACGGTATCTTTACCGACAATGGTGACGGAACATTCAGCTTCGCACCTAACGCTAACTTCGATGGCGACGTAAGCCTTGATGTTGTCGTTACTGATGAAGAAGGCGCAACCGTAGCGACCAACGCAAGCATTGATGTTCTGCCTGTTAACGATGCTCCGGTATCGGGCGACTTGGCGTACAGCGTGGACGAAGATGGCTCAATTACCTTGAGCCAAGAGCAATTACTTGCTCAAGCGAGTGATGTTGATGGCGATGACTTAACAGCGGCTAACCTAACCGTTGGTGGTGATGCGACAGTTACAGCAAACGATGATGGTAGTTTCACTATCACGCCAGATGCTAACTTCAATGGCGACATTGATTTGAACTTCGACATTACCGATGGCGATGCGACGCTTCAAGCAACGGCTGATCTTACCGTTAACCCTGTCAATGACTTGCCAACAGTCGGTGAGCCACAGTTTGTGACTCAAGAAGACACCAGCTTTACCTTTACAGAAGAGCAACTGCTGCAAAATGCGGGCGACATTGATGGCGATAACCTATCGGTTGAAAATGTGGCTTCAGATAGCGGTACTTTGGTTGATAACGGCGACGGTACTTACACATTCGCACCGAATGAAAACTTCGACGGCAATGTGAACGTGACGTTCGACGTGAATGACGGTACAGCGACAGTACCAGCAGAAGCGACGATTGATGTTCAATCTGTGGTTGATATGCCAGAGCTGTCGATTGCTTCTGACCTAGTGATTGCTTCTGACAACTTCGAGTCTGGCTCAAACGGCTGGAATACCGGTACTGAAAGCTCACAAGGCTTCGAATCAGGTGACATGCTAGGTCGTATTGGTGGCACTGGTGGCGATGAAGCTGTCAGCAAAACTTACGACATTCCAAGTGATGTGAGCGAAGTTAATATCTCGTTCAGTTTCTACGAAATTGATTCTTGGGATGGTGAGTCATTCCAAATCTTTGTCGGCGGCGAAGAGCTTACTTCGTTAGATAACTCGGCGTTCCAAACTCAAGATGGCACTACAACGTTGTACGATTCAGCGGGCAATGAAGTCGGTGAAGTTGTTCACGGCGTGTCGCAAGGTGAAGGCTTCAGTGGTTGGAACGACCAAGCACATCAAATCAACCTAACGGTACCCGTTGAAGACGGCCAACTTGAGTTAGGCTTCGGTTCAACCTTGAACCAAGGTGTGAGTGACGAGGCGTTTGGTATCGACAACATCGAAATCACAGTGTCTGACGCGGATTACCAAATCATTGGTACTGAAGACACACCTGTACCACTTGATATTGATGCAGCTCTAACAGATACCGATGGCTCAGAAAACCTTGCTATCTTGATTGAAGACGTGCCAGAAGGCAGCTCGCTTTCTGCAGGTACCGATAACGGTGATGGCACTTGGTCATTGCAACCAGGCGAGCTAGAAGGGCTAGAGTTTATCCCTTCAGGTGACTTCAATGGTGATGTGGTTCTAACTGTGAATGCAACATCAACAGATGTTGATACCGGTACAACCGCAACAGCTACGCAAGACGTGACGATTCACATCTCACCTGCGAACGATGCTCCAGAAGTTGACGGTGATATTAGTGCCGTTACAGCCGAAGATAACAGCATCACGCTAACTCAAGAGCAGTTGCTAGAGCACGCTGTCGACATTGATGGTGATGACCTATCAGCAATCAACCTAACCACCAATGATGAAAATGCGACCGTTCAAATGAACGACGATGGCAGTTTCACCATTACACCGAGTGAAAACTTCAACGGTAATATCGAATTTAGTTACGATGTAACTGATGGGGAAGACATGGTCGCTGCTGGCCTAGACTTGACGGTAACACCTGTCAATGATGCGCCAGAGCCACAAGATCAAGCATTCACTATTGGTGAAGATGGGGTTCTTAACTTCTCTGACGCTGACCTGTTAACGGGTGCAACGGATGTTGAAGGTGATGACTTAACGGTAGAAGGTGTGACATACACAGGTGCTGATGGCGTTCTTACTGATAATGGCGACGGAAGCTACAGCTTTGCGCCAAACGAGAACTTCAATGGTGATGTGAACTTCAGCTTTGATGTGTCAGATGGCACGGATACGGTTCAAGCCAACATTGATGTGAGCGTGACGCCTGAGAACGATCCACCAGTGGCGGGTAGCACGTCTTACACTGTGCATGAAGACAACTCAATCACGATCAGTAACGAACAGCTATTAGCCAACTCTTCAGATATTGAAGGTGAGGTTGCGATTGATAGCGTGACTTACACTGGCAGTGACGGTGTGTTCGAAGACAACGGTGACGGCACTTACACCTTCTCGCCAAACGAGAACTTCAATGGTGATGTGAGCTTAGCGGTTGTTGTTACCGATGAAGAAGGGGCAACAGAAGCGACCACCGCGGGAATCACCGTACTTGAGGTGAACGATCCGCCAATCGCAGGCTCAACCAGCTACTCAGTCAACGAAGATGAAGTTATCACCATCAGTGCAGAGCAACTGTTGGCGAACTCTTCTGATATTGAAGGTGAAGTGGCGATTGATAGTGTTACTTACACAGGCGCAGACGGTATCTTTACTGACAACGGCAACGGCACATTCAGCTTTGCACCGAACGCAAACTTCGATGGCGATGTTAGCCTCGATGTAGTGGTGACAGATGAAGACGGTGCGACAGTAGCCACCAGCGCAAGTATTGATGTTCTTCCAATTAATGATCCACCAGTATCGGGTGACTTGGCATACAGCATTGATGAAGATGGTTCGATTACTCTGACTCAAGAGCAGTTGCTGTCTCAAGCATCTGATGTGGATGGCGATGATCTGACCGCAAGCAACTTAAGCGCAGGCGATAATGCAACCGTTGTTGATAATGGCGATGGCACCTTTACGGTAACGCCAGATGCGAACTTCAATGGCGATATCGACCTAAGCTTTGATATTTCGGACGGCACCGAGTCGATTGTGGCGAACGCCGATCTGACGGTAAACCCAGTCAACGACTTGCCAACGACATCTGATGTTTATGCGAACGTTGATGAAGATAATGTCATCACTATCACGCAGGAGCAGTTACTTGCGAATGCCGCTGATATTGAGGGCGATGACCTTGTCGCTTCCGACTTAACCTTAGTGGGCGACGATGCAACGATTGTCGACAATGGCGATGGCACGTTCTCAATCACTCCAAGCGAAAACTTCAATGGCTACATCGATGTTGCCTACAGCATCAGCGATGGCGACACACCAATTGCCGCTAACTTAGGCTTAACCGTTGACCCAGTTAACGACGCGCCAATTGTTTCTGCTGATGTGGCGATAACCATTGAAGAAGACGGTTCATACACCATTACTCAAGAAGAGCTCCTACAATTCGCGACTGACATCGAAGACGATGACATGACCGCAATTATCGGAGAGCAGGGCGATGAAACAACCGTAACCGGTACAGTGTTGGATGCTGAAACTGGCAATCCAATCGCAGGTGCGGATGTTACGCTAACCGACAACGCAGGTCATTCTTACACAGCGGAGACGGATCAATCTGGTAACTACTCTGTGAGCGGTCCAGTTGTTGACCAAGGTACCGTTACGATTGAACAAGAAGGCTCAATTACTAGCAGCTTCCTAGTTCCAGCAGGCGAAGATACCAATGGTGGCGTGACTGCAATATCTGAAGTCCTTGAAGAAACAGATATGCGTATCGTGGTCACATGGGGTGACAGTCCACGTGATATGGACAACCACCTATGGCTCTACGATACAGAGAATGGCAGTGAGCTAGACCATATTTACTATCGCGACATGAGCCATGATCTTGGTGAAGGTAACGTTGTTCAGCAAGATGTAGATGACACGAATGGCGGTGGTCCTGAAACCATCACTATTCCAAATTATCAAGATGCTGACATGCACTATTCAGTACACAACTACACCAGCAGAAGTTGGGATGTAGATGGTGTTGAAGATGTACAGGTTCAGGTATTTGTTGGCGATACATTGGTTGAAACCTTTAGCCCTGATTTATCTGAAAGCCCATCGGGTGACCACTGGCATGTATTTGATATCGTGAACGGCGTTATTGTTCCAAGCCAAGATGTAGGCAGCGAGAATGCGTTTGATTTACCAACGGCAGAAGAAGCGCTCGCGAATGAAAACGGCATTGATATCTCTGAATTGCTAACCGGCGAGGAAGGTGATGATTCTGGTGAAACGGGTGGTAACGAACCAAGTGTTGGAGATGTTTCCATTGAGAACGCTCTTATCACTGACAATGGTGATGGTACTTACACCATTACACCGGAAGAGAACTTCAATGGTGAATTCTCGATTAGCTACAACGTAGACGATGGCAACGGTGGGGTTACTCCAGCGGAACTAGACGTGACTGTAACAGCAGTTAACGACCTTTCTGTAATTTACGACCACGACTACACCATTAATGAAGATGGTTCGCTGACCTTTACCGATGAACAGCTACTGACTGGTGCAACGGATATTGACGGCGATGATCTTTCTGTCGAGTCGGTTAACTACGAAGGTACAGACGGTGTGTTCACGGATAACGGCGACGGTACTTATACCTTTGCTCCAAACGAGAACTTCAATGGTAATGTCGACCTAACTTACGATGTGAGTGATGGTACAGATGTTGTATCGGCGAATATTGATGTTCAAGTGGTTCCAATCAACGACGTACCGGTAGCGGGTTCTACGACTTACAGTGTTGAAGAAGACGGCAGTATCACCCTAAGCGATGCACAACTTCTAGCGAATAGCTCGGATGTTGAAGGGGAAGTGTTTGTCAGCGATGTAAGCTACAGCGGCACTGATGGTGTATTCACTGATAATGGTGATGGTACTTACACCTTTGCTCCAAACGAAAACTTTAACGGTGACATCAGTCTTGATGTCTCTGTTATGGATGAAGATGGCGCAACCGCTGAAACAACCGCAGGTATCGACGTCATTGCCGTTAATGACTTGCCAGTTGCAGGTTCAACGACCTACAGCGTTGACGAAGATAACGTGATTACCATCTCTGAAGCACAGCTTCTTGCGAACAGCTCAGACATTGAAGGTGATGTATCCGTTAGCGACGTTTCCTACTCAGGCGCAGACGGTATCTTTACTGACAATGGTGATGGTACTTACAGCTTCGCACCAAATGAAAACTTCAACGGCAATGTCAGCCTAGATGTCACCGTTGCTGATGAAGAGGGTGCAACGGCTGAAACCACTGCGGGTATTGAAGTTATCGCGGTTAACGACGCGCCAGTGTCAGGTGACTTGGCTTACTCAGTGGATGAAGATGGTTCAATCACATTAAGCCAAGAGCAGCTGCTTGCTCAAGCATCGGATGTGGACGGCGATGATCTTACCGCTGCCAACCTAACCGCCGGTGATAACGCGACCGTTACGGCAAACGATGATGGTTCATTTACCATTACCCCGGATGCTGACTTTAATGGCGATATTGACCTAAGCTTCGACCTTTCTGATGGTACTGAAACGGTTGTTGCAACGGCTGACCTTACTGTGAATCCAGTGAATGACATCGCAGTTGTAGAAGATGTCGCTTACACCATTGAAGAAGACGGTTCGCTTACCTTTACGGACGAGCAACTGCTAGCAGGTGCTTCTGATATTGATGGTGATGAGCTTTCAGTTGCCGACGTGTCTTACACTAGCGCAGAGGGTGTGTTTACCGACAATGGCGATGGAACCTACACCTTTGCACCGAACGAGAACTTCAACGGTGACGTAAGCCTAGACTTCACAGTGACTGATGGCACAGAGACAGTCGATGCCAACATTGATGTGACAGTCACGGATGTTAATGATGCGCCGGTTGCGGGTTCTACGTCTTACCAAATGAACGAAGATGGCACCATCACATTGAGCCCTGAGCAGTTGATTGCTAACAGCTCTGACGTTGATGGTGAAGTGTCGCTTGATAGTGTGAGCTACTCAGGTGCAGACGGTATCTTGGTTCACAATGAAGATGGCTCGGTAACGTTCGCACCAAACGAAAACTTTAACGGCGACATCAACCTTGATGTGACGGTTATTGATGACGACGGTGCAACGGCTCAGACTACCGCTGGTATTGAAGTCATTGCTGTTAATGACGCACCAGTATCGGGTGACTTGGCTTACTCAGTGGATGAAGATGGTTCAATCACGCTAAGCCAAGAGCAGCTACTTGCTCAAGCATCCGATGTGGACGGTGATGATCTTACCGCTGCGAACCTAACCGCAGGTGACAATGCAACCGTAACAGCGAACGAAGATGGTTCATTTACTATCATGCCGGAAGCTGACTTCAACGGCGACATAGACCTAAGCTTCGATGTGTCAGATGGCCTTGAAACTGTTCAAGCTGGCGTCGACCTAACCGTTAACCCAGTCAATGACCTACCGACAGCCGCAGACCAAAACTTTACTGTTGAGGAAGATGGAACGCTAATCTTCACGGATGCAGACCTACTAGCAGGTGCTGCAGACATTGACGGCGATGACTTGTCTATCACTGATGTGTCTTACACGGGCGCAGAGGGTGTGTTCACTGACAATGGTGACGGCACTTATAGCTTTGCTCCGAACGAGAACTTCAATGGCGATGTAAACCTTGGCTTCACAGTGACTGATGGCACTGAGACAGTCGATGCGAATATTGGTGTGACGGTAACGGATGTTAACGATGCGCCGGTAGCGGGTTCTACGTCTTACCAAATGAACGAAGATGGCACCATCACAATCAGCCCTGAGCAGTTAATTGCTAATAGCTCTGACGTTGATGGCGAAGTGTCGCTTGAAAGCGTGACTTACACTGGCTCTGACGGCACCTTGGTTCAAAACGATAATGGGTCTGTGACCTTCACGCCAAACGAGAACTTTAATGGTGATATCAGCCTAGATGTGGTTGTGACCGATGATGACGGTGCAACTGCAACAACAACGGCAGGAATCGAAGTTCTGGCTGTGAACGATGGACCTGAATCTGAGGATGTGAAACTAACCACAGCCGAAGACAGCACCATTCTTATCACACAAGACATGTTGTTAGCTCAAGCTACCGACATCGATAACACCGCAGACGAGCTGTCGGCTTCTGGTCTACAAATCGACCCTAGCTTAGGTGAGTTGCTAGACAACGAAGATGGTACTTGGTCATTTACGCCAAACGAAAACTTCAATGGCGATGTGCCAATGACGTTTAACGTTAGCGATGGCCAAGAGACAATTTCAGTCGACGGCAACATCGATGTTACGCCAGTCAATGATGCACCTGAAGCGCCAATGATTGAGATGCAAGGCGAAGAAGATGTGGTCATGGTGATTGACCCAGCTTACATCGCGGGTCAAGTAACAGACCTTGATGGCGACGAGATCAGCATTGAGAGCATCACAGTACGAGCTCCAGCGAACGCGACCTTAACTCAGCAACCAGACGGCATGTATCACTTAGTGACTACGCAAGACTTCAATGGCTTGGTAGAACTGGGTTATCAAGCGACTGACGGCGAAGAAGTGGTTGATGGCACGCTGAATGTGGATGTCATTCCGGTTAACGACGCACCATTCAATGTCGGCAACGCAATGATGACCACAGACGAAGATGGCGCGTTCACCTTCGATGCTGGCGACTTGATGAACTTGTTCGGTGACATTGATACCGCTGACCTTGTTGTTTCTCGCATTATCACCGCAGACGGTGAAGATGGCGGAGAAGTAACAGACAACGGTGATGGTACGTGGACATTCACACCAACAGGCGACTTTGCGGGTGTTTCTGACCTACAAGTTGTCGTGAGTGACGGTGAGTTTGAAACCGTTCTCGATGTTCCTGTGTTCGTACGTCCTGTCGCAGATGGCGCGGTTATTTCAACTGACCATGACGGTCCATTGGTGTTCGGTGAGGATGAAACCGGTCACTTAGGACTGAATGTTGGCCTAGTCGATGATTCAGAAACACTAAGTAATTTAGTGATGACAGGTTTCCCTGTTGGATTCGAGGTAACAGATGGTGTGAATACCGTGATGATCACCGAGCCGGGTCAATACATCGACCTGTTCGATTGGGATATCTCAAACATTCAAATGACGCCTCCTGAAGACTTCCATGGTGAGTTCTTCGTAACCGTAAGCGCAACAACGGTTGATTACGGAGATGAGCCGGAAGCGTTTGAAGATGGCATCGATTCTGGTGATTTCGAAACCGTAGCGGGTGATTCCATCATCCTAACGGCGGACGACCTAATCGGATTGGCTGAGAATGTGGATGCAGACAGCGATGATGAAGTGAAACTGGTTCATCTTGCCGACCGCAGCCAAGGTGAGATTGTCGATAATGGCGATGGCACTTGGACGTTCACACCAGCACCAGGCTTTACGGGCGAAGCAGACATTGCGTACGTAGTTGATAAAGATGGCGTGCTTCATGATGAGCAAACTGGCGTAGTCGTGAAAGAAGGCGACTCGCAAGACAATGCAGCACCAGAAGTTAACAGTATCACAACGACGGAAATCGCAGCGGATGCCACTTTATCGTTCACTGATGAAGACATGTTAGCGAACCTGAGCGATGCAGAAGGCGATAGCTTGAGCATTGAATCAGTAAGCTTGATGGAAGGTCAGGGCGTAATAGAGAGCGATAACCAAGGTAACTATCAATTCACTCCTGCTGAAGACTACACCGGCGATGTTCAAGTTGGGTTTATAGCGACCGATGGCGAAAATCGCATCGAAAGCTTCTTCAATGTGGATATCCAAGGTGGTGATGAAGCAGCGGCGAGTGAAGGTTATGCCTTAGCTGATGATGGTTCACTAACTATCACCGAGTCACAGCTGGTGGATGAGTTGGGCGTGAGTGATTCTGCACAAGTTGTTGATGTTGCAGACGCGAACGATGCTGGCTTCTTTGCCGAATCAGGTGAAGGTGAGTGGACTTACTGGCCGAACGAAGACTTCGATGGCAACTTAGCGATGAATGTTGAAGTTAACGACGGCGGTGAAGTATCAAGTCATAGCTTAAGCATTCAAGTTGAAGATGATTCAGTACAAAGTGATGAACCACAAGTCCAAGCTGCTCAAGCAACAGAAGAGCAACAAGTTGAAGTGGCTCAACAAGCTGATGACCAAGCTCAAGATGCTGAAACTGAAGACAGTACAGCAGATGTAACCGCGGCACCGGGTGATACCATCTCTATCTCGATTCCAGATGAGGTAAGTGGTAACGAATCGGTTGATTACGCTGATATGTCTGGTCTACCTGAGGGCGCTACTGTGAGCAACGCACTGGATAACGGTGATGGTAGCTTCACAATCAGTGGCAACCTAGAGCAGCCTGTATCCGTTGAACTTCCAGAAGGTTACGAAGGGACTAGCGAGATCCAATTCCAAGGTTACGACGAATTGGGTAGTTCAATAGACGGTGCTAGCGGTTCTGTTGAAGTTGAGGTCGATGATCAATACACCATGCAAGGTTCTACTCAAGAGCAGCAACCAGACATGGCGGGTATGGAATCTGGAGGCAGCGACTGGACAAGTTCAGGTGGTCAAGATCAAGGTGTTGACTTCACGGATGACTCTGGAAGCTTTGATTCAGATTCTCAAACTGGAACCGATCAAGGCAACGACTTCGACCAAAGCTCGATTTAATCGAGAGAGCTTAGTTTTAGTCTAAACCGACATTTAGTCTAAGCCAACAAGGAGATAGGGCAGCGTAAAGTTGCCCTCATTAAAGCCATGTAGAGTTATTGATACATGGCTTTTTTTAATTTTTTTGTTGTTTGTTTCGATAAATAAACTTGAGAACAGGTAAATATGTCCTTAATTATGAGAAGGGTCAGTTAGACAGGAGTGAGGGCATGTATCGTTATGTCAGTTCACCGCAAGCGTCGAAGTACATAGTGCCACCACCTCAACATCGAGAGTTGTCGAGTGTGGATGTGCCTGAGTCCGAATTAGAGATGCGAGAAATATTGAATAATTGGTTTGCTGATGGTTTAGCGCCCATTATTGAAAGTGAAGATGACTACATCTCTGCGAGCGATCACGTTCGATTTGAAAAGCTTAGCCGCACCGTTGGGATGTTGTTGAGAAACAAAGATTATTATTTTGCGGCTAAACGGATTTTATCAGTGTGGGAACAAGATTGTCTTGAAACCACTTATATCAATTATCTCATTTTGCGCAGTGAGCGAGTCACTTCTTTAAGGTAAGTTAATGGTGTGGCAGTTGTCATTTTTCATTAGGCATTAGGGATTAGCGACTTAGGGTTCGTGTGCTTACGATCTTTTTATTTTTCTAACGAATCAGCAAACAAAAAGGGCAAGCTTGGAGGCTCACCCTAAAGGTCTTTGTTTTGGCTTAACGTTATTTTCAACTAATTCTCAACTGGGTTACGACTTACACCCAACCATCAAATTTGAGTCGTTTTTGAATTCTTTCGACCGCTTCTTTCTGCATTTGTCTAACACGTTCATTAGAAACATTCACATCCAACATTTGTCCGACCTCAGACAGCGTTTTCACCTTGTTATCAAAGAAACCAAAACGGTGGATGAGCACCTTTTGTAATTTTGGAGGAAGTGTATAGATGATTTGTTCTAGAGCTTGGGTAAAGGATTGATCCTCACAATCTTGTTGAGGGTCTGGGATATATTCACTTTCGCATTGATCAAGCACCATAGGCGCATGGCTAGTTCCAACCGTTGTCGTCACGTCAATAAACCCGCTTAACGCCACCAGTTGATCGACGCGTTCGGCCTTTACACCTGAACTGTCTGATAGCTCAGAAATTGAAACCTCTTTACTCATTTTTTTGCTTGCATCGAGCTTTTTTGAGGCGAGGCTGTTTATTTCTTTACACACGTGGGCTGGCAATCGAACGGTTCGACCCGTGTTCATGAGTGCGGCTTCAATGTTTTCGCGGATCCACCAAACAGCATAGGTTGAAAAACGATAGCCTGGTTCTGGATCGTATTTGTCGATGGCCTTAATCAAGCCAATGTTGCCTTCCTCGATCAGGTCGAGCAGGGTGAAATTATTGCCTTTACGTTTTAGGTAACTCTTTGCGATTTTCACAACAAGGCGCAGGTTTGATTCGATCATGACATCACGCGCTTTTTTATCACCCGCGCGATTCAATTTTGCGTAATACACCTCATCTTCACGCGACAGCAGATCAATGCCAACAATATCTTTCAGATAATGAGCATAAGGGTCTGCACTGGTAGAAAATGATTCGGTAATGGGTGTTTCATCCGTGAGCCCCTGAAACGCAGCAAAACTATCGTTGTTCATTTCCTTGTCCTTATCTAGCCGACTGAACGTTTTAGTTTTTTTATTATGCCACCAAGTGATTAACGCTTGGTTTCATTAGAGTGTAGATAACAATTTCTTCTTTACCAATAAATAAAATGCAATTTCGTATGTTTATGTCACAAAAAGATCTACAAATATTTAACTATTTTGCATCTCATCAAGTGTGTTGGTTTTTCGTTTAAAACATTAATACGGATAGTTTATAAAGCATGTGTTATACATCGGTTTATCTAGATAAATGACGTGAATTTATAGGTGTGGGTTAGAACTATAATTGAGAGGAGAAATGATGAGAAAAATGTTAAGAGTCGAGGTTCAATGTTTCCAAGCACCTCAACTCTTTTAGCTGTGTCGGCTGTTAAGTATCGCCATGCACGTTTTAATTCTATCGACTAATAAGTGCTAAGAACCTCATCGATTTGCTGATTAATGATCTTCATTTCGCTGTAGATAACCGAAAGATCATCATCTTGCGGCGCAAGCTTATTGAGTGTGTTTTGTTCTACTCTTTCCAATGCAACTGTGGCCGTTTCTTCACCAAAGCTGGCTAAAATGCCTTTTAAGGTGTGCACGGTAAAATGAAGCTTGCCCCAATCTTGTTGTTGAACCAACTCTTCGATCTCTTGTAGCGAATTGCCATGGTCTTCTTGATATGTAGACAAAACGGCGTAAATGACGTCTCTGTCATTGTCTAAATAGGCGTTTAAAGCATCAAAGTCTAGCATGTGGACTCCTGTCGGCTGAATGTTGAAAATGGGCTAGGCGGCTTAGTGGAAAAACCATACCTTGATGAATCACTAATCCATTGATTCCATTTTGGAGGAAGTTCTAACTGTAAGATTTCTTCTAGATAGTCGTCGCTAAGTTTCTCATCTATATGAGCTTTATTGACGGCGTATATATAGTCAAGTTTGGCGGCAACTGAATATGGGTAACTGTGAATGTAGTCCTTTATTTCTTGGATCGAACCCAAATTTTCAATGTTTATACACGTTGAAGGGTCGACATTTTTGGACTCAAGTTGGTGATTTATGGCTTCTCCACGAGATTTGAGACATTCCACTGTTAAATGATAAAGAGAGTACTCACCAAAGTGGGCGAGCATGGGTAATAACTGAGTGAGCAAATAAGTCGGTTGGCTGTGGAAATTGTTCGCTAACAGTGTCGAAGCTCTAATCACTTTTTTGTGGGCAATCTGAGGGCTATTTTCGATGAGCAATATGCTGCTCTGAAATAGGGCAAGGCTGGCCAAAACTTGCTGCTGTTGTTTTACCGGAAGTTTCAGGTTTACCAACTCGGTGAATTGGTTGGCGTGCTCAAGCAAAATACGTTTGTACTTTAGTTGCGTCTCGCGCTGATACGTTGCTTTTAAGGAATTAAAGTGCGCACCAATGGAATGGATGACATCAATGTCAGCAGCTGAAATGTGGGTTGCATACATCTCACCTAACTTTATGATCATATGTGTGTTATCTGCGTTCTCAGCTAAGTCGATGGCCCTGATTGCACGATGGCTGATGCTGGGAGTCATCTCAAATGCACGAATCGCTAATTTAAGAGCAGGCAGCAGCATTTTATGTTTTTCATAGATACAGCTTAAGCAGTCAATCACGCTCAATGAGAGTGGCTGTGCTATTAGAAAATTGTGGAGCTTATCTATGGCTAAATTTGGCTTGCCTAAGCTGTCGAGAATCAGCGCCTCAGCCACCAATTTGGTTGGGTGCATGTTGGTTTTGGAGTTGTTAATGACGCTAGAGAGTAACTGCCATTTCTTACCTGCAATTAAATGTTCAATCAATGTCGCTTCGAACTGAACGCTAGTACCATTAGGGGAGATCGCCAAAGCTTGAGCTAATCTCTCTTGACTGGCAATGGGATACAAATCATTCAGTTGGGTGAGTTTCTTTGAAACGGACACGGCACTTTGGATCTTTTTACCCAACGTTTGAGTATTAATCGGTTTAGAAACGAAGTGGTGTGCTTCACCTGAAAGGGCGGTTAATACTGTTTCCTGACGCATATCCCCAGAGAGCAAGATTGTCGCCACAGTATGATCGATGAGGCGGTTTCGATACAGAATGCCCAACAGCTCAAAGCCAGTAAAAGACTGTTCTAAGTGGTAGTCAATGAGGAGTACATGAAAAGAGTGTGTCTCGACCGCTTTAATGGCTTTTCGATAGTCGGTCGCAATAAAAATACAGTCGCGCGAAACTCCCAAACTAGCCAGTTGCTGCTTAATAAGTATTGTTGCGCTTTTAGAGTCGTCGACGATCAAAATTCGAAGGTCTGTTGGTAAGGTCAAATCCATTTTCCTTAATACCAAATGTTATTTTTTAATTTAGGTGTCAAGTTGCACATTGTCAAGGTGCCTATATCACATACAAACACTCAATAAACTATTGGTAATTAAAGAGTATTAGATAACATTTATGAAAGCCTTCAAACGCAGGTGACTTTTACCTGATTTTAGTGGGGTTATACGTGTTTTAGAAATAAAAAAGAGGCAAGCCGATAAGCTCACCTATCTGTTTTATTGTTCGAGTTTTTATTCGAAATGTTGTTCTTTGCTTGAAGTTTTATTTACCGAAACTCTAGCGTTAATCACGCATGTTTAGAATCAATACTGCCGCTAGAGCCAAGAACGCCGTCATCATTAAGAACACATCGTTGTAAGCCATGATGGCTGCGTCACGTTGCATTGTGCCGAGCAAACTTGCTTGTGCTTGTTGCATCGCAGTTGCGGCATCACTTCCTGACTGAATGAAAAACGCTTGTTGTTGCTGAAGCGTCTGCCAACCAAGTTGACTCACTGAAGGTAGCGACTCCTTGATGTGTGCTAAGTGCTCACGGGTTTTGTTATCCAATAGCGTAGCGATAATCGCGATGCTGAAAGCGCCCCCTAAGTTCCGCATTACGTTGGTTAACGTTGATGCGTCTGGCGTGTCCATTTTGCTGATGTTCTTCATGGCAACCAAAGACAGCGGAACCATGATGAACGGACTACCAATAGCACGCAGAACCATAGATAAAATCAGCTGTTGCCCGCCAAAATCGATTGTCATGTGTGTATTTACGTAACAACTAAAACCGAACATCGCGAAGCCAAAGGTAACCAAGTACTTAGGCTTAATGATCTGTGTTAGCTTTGGCACAATTGGGAATATCAGAAGCTGTGGGAAACCCATCCACATTAGCACTTCACCAATTTCCATCGCGTTATATTGCTGAATTTGAGTGAGATACATCGGTAGAACATAGATAGAGCCGAGCAATGCCATTCCTAGAATCAAATAGGCGATACAAGACATCGCAAATTGCCCATCCCGCAATAGCCGCAGGTTAACCAATGGCTTCTTGTGTTGGAGTTCGTTTATCACGAAGTAAACCAAACTCACCGCCGACACGATACTCAAGCCAATAATAAAGCTCGAACTGAACCACTCTTCACGGTTACCTTCTTCTAACACCACTTCCAAACAACCTAGCCCTAATGCCATGGTGGCGATACCAAACCAATCGGCTTTTTTCAGCGTGCCAAGGTCGAGCTTTTCATCGTCCAAGCCATATCGGATCATGGTGATCACAAGCAAAGCTGGCGGAATATTGATGTAGAAAATATAGTGCCACGAGAAGTTCTCCGTCAGCCAGCCACCAAAGGTAGGGCCAATCGATGGAGCAAAGGTCGCGGTTACACCAAACAGTGCCATACCCACAGCACGCTTGTTGACCGGCAATAACTGAATCACCAGCGAGAAAGCAAGCGGGATTAGAGCACCACCACTGAAGCCTTGCATCGCGCGGAAAACGATCATCGAGGTCATGTTCCAAGAGAACGAACACAACAAAGATGAAATGGTGAAAATGGCTGTCGTCCACGTGATATAACGGCGTTTACCGAGCGCTTTAGAAAGCCAACCACTGAGTGGGATAGCGATCATCTCTGCGACTAGGTAAGACGTAGAGATCCACGAGCTTTCATCCAAGGTGGCTGATAGCGCACCTTGAATATCTTTGAGAGACGAGTTGGTGATCTGAATATCCAAGATCGCCATAAACGCGCCAATCAAGCCGCCAAATAGGGCGATCCAATGGCGTCTCGAAACCTCGTCATCATCATTTGTTTGGGTGACAACACCAGCGTTACTCATGGTCTAGCCTCGTTTATCGATGGTCGCTACCACAGACAAACCAGGAAGCAGTCGACCTTTCAACTCTTGCTGATCTGGAATAGTAATTTTAACCGGTACACGTTGAACGATTTTAGTGAAGTTACCGGTCGCGTTTTCTGGTGGTAGGAGCGCAAATTTAGCGCCAGTCGCAGGGGAGAAACTGTCTACCACACCTTCAAGAGGCTGCCCCGGGAACGCATCCAGCTCTACTTCAACCGTCTGACCTTTGTGAATACCACTTAGCTGTGTCTCTTTGAAGTTGGCTTCAATCCACACTTGGTTGTTTGGTACCAAGCTCATCAGTGGTGCGCCTGCTTGAATCAGCAAGCCTTCACGTACGCTGCGTTTACCAATCACGCCATCTGCTGGCGCGTAAACTTTGGTGTAATCAAGGTTAAGCTGTGCTTGATCTCTCTGGGCTTGAGCTTCGGTCACGGATGCATTTGCTTGCTCAATCTCACTAGCGATAACGGTTAATTGGTCATTGGTTGCAACGAGGTTTGCTTTTGCTTCTTCTAAATCTGCCTGAGTTACTTTTTGTTGTGCAACCATGCTGTCGACTTCATCTTGAGACGCGTAGTTACGCTTTAGTAAGCTACGAGAACGTACCACTTGTTGAATCGCGCGTTCGTATTCAGCTTGTGCAGAATCAACGCGGCTTTCTGCTTGATTGATCTTGCTACGTTGTAACGTTTGTTGTGCCACTAGATTTTTGACGTCTGATTGCACGACGCTTAAATGGGCGTTTGCTTGAGCGAGTGCTGACTGGTAATCCCGGTCATCGATTTGAACCAGCAAATCACCTTCTTTAACCGATTGGTTATCACTCACATAAGACTTAACAATATAGCCAGAGACCTTAGGGCTAATATTCGTGATGTCGCCTTGTAGGTAGGCATTGTCGGTAGATTCAAAGTACTGGCCATAGC
Organism: Vibrio sp. 10N.261.51.A3; assembly: GCF_041471965.1. Taxonomy (NCBI): domain Bacteria; kingdom Pseudomonadati; phylum Pseudomonadota; class Gammaproteobacteria; order Vibrionales; family Vibrionaceae; genus Vibrio; species Vibrio sp. 10N.261.51.A3. Next base: position 81,411 of record NZ_JBFRPK010000012.1, on the reverse strand, counting down.
CGTACCAGTATCCAGCACCGGCTAAACCCAATGACAGCATGATCGCAGTAGCAATAAGCGGAGCTTTTTTACGTTTTTTTGTGCTTACTGTTTGCGAAGCGTTGTTGTTCTCTGTCATTTTTTCTTTCTCATTTTGTTTTTATTTAGATGTAACGAATTGTAAATGAATTCGATTGATTGATAAGATAGGAAAAAAGGGAAACACTGTTGCAAAAATCTAACTAATGGCGCTTTGGGAGAAGTACGATGGACTTAAATGCTGTGACTGTTTTTACACAAGTTGTTGATTGTGGGAGTTTCACGCACGCAGCTGAAGCATTGAACATGACCAAGTCGACCGTCAGCCGAAAGCTAGACGAGCTGGAACAGCATCTAGGTGTGAGGTTGATCACTCGTTCGACACGAAGTTTAGTCTTAACGCCAGAGGGTGAGCGCTTTTATCAGTCGAGCATGCAGATGCAAGAGATCATGAACCAAGCTGAGCTAGAGGTTTCAGCCAATCAGGATTTGATCCGAGGGCAGTTGAATGTTGTGTTGCCTGTCGAATTGGGGCATCAAGTATTAGCCAAATACATCCACAGCTTCCTAAAAGAGCACCCAAACGTGACTTTGAACTTAGAACTGTCGAATCGAGAAGTCGACATCATTGCGGAGGGTATCGATCTTTACGCACAAATTGGTGAGCTAGTGGACTCGAGCTTGGTTTCTCGCTACCTCACAACATCAAAGCGTGTATTGGCAGCCAGCCCTGAGTATTTAGAGCAGTTCGATGACGTCTCTTCACCCGATGATCTTGAACCGCCATTCAGAATGATTGAGGTGGTGAACAATGCCGCGCGTCTACCCAAGTGGCATTTACAATTAGAAGGCGGAGAGTCGATTTTGATCGATCTGCCGTGTCAGTTGCGGGTGAATACCATCACGGCATGCCTAACAGCGTGTGTGGATGGGCTCGGCTTGGCGGTGCTTCCTGAATTCATTTGTCGGGAACACTTTAAGACAGGTAAGCTGATTCGTCTGTTACCTGAATATGAGATGCCAGAAGTTTCAGTAAGCCTAGTGTATGCAGACAGGCAGTTGATGCCGAAACGTAAAAAGGTCTTTATCGACTATCTACTGACTGCCTTTCAAAATAGGAAGCAAAAGTAACGGGGAAAACCTTAGCGGTTAAGTGCTTAGGCTTCCTATTATTCGTTATTGTCTAAACCGTATCGAAGCTAACTATGATCGGGCTGCCAGTCGACGACTTGCCCATTCGCCAATATAGCTTTGACCGATAGGGCAGCAATATCGACACCGTTGTAACGAAATGCCTTGTTAGAAAAGTTAGCAATGATCTTACTCCCGTCACTGAACTCAGTTTGTTGAACATCGCCGCTCTTATCTAACCATTCGGAATCGACTAACTGTTTATCCCATAACTGTTCGTGCATTGGTTCAAAGCCATCTTGATAGTGTTTGAGTGCTTTGATTCTCTGGCTTGAACTTGATAAAGCTTCATCTCTGGTCAAGTGAACCATCGGTGGTGTGTTGTATAGCATGGCGGTTAAGTCACGTTCTGCTTGTACATTAGTGAACTTGAGGCTGTCTGAATGCCAATGGTGCGTATTGATTACTTCATCATGGAAAACGGCTTGGTAAAGTGGAATTCGATATTGTGGCGAAAACAGTAGCGACTTATAGGGCTCTTTAACCTCGGCCGGCTTAAAGAAGAAGTCAGGCTTGTGGTCTGGGTACCAACGGCCTAAGTAATAGGGAGACTGGCAGTTCTCTTTCATGTCTTTATCTGTCCAACCAAAACCAACCGTTTCTAAGCCGTGTGCAAACACGATGCCTTTTGTTGTTAGGCTGTTGCCGTCTTCAGATCCTAATACTAACGATGGTTGCTCGCTAAGCCACTGCATTCGGTTGTTGAAGGCAGAAAGCATGTCTGATTCGTTTGTATTGCCATTGCCATTGCCATTGCCATTGCCATTGCCATTACTGTTGCTATGACTATCTATAGAGCCGCTGTAATCTTCACGTGCCATGGCGGTTGCATCAACATCTAAGAACAAGCTGTTGAAGTTGCCGAATCTCATAATGTCTTGAGCACGCTGTTTTACGTATTCTAAATGGCAATTCGGATTTAGATAGAATCCGTTACCGCGAAACCCTTTTTTTAGGTTGCCATCTGCCAGTTCAATGGCACAACTCTGACGCATCGGCTCTGGTAATTGAGCGGTTAGCCAGTTGTCATTGAGCTTCGCAGGAATGGCTGTGTTGTAGGAATCGTAAGTACCGACCAGATATCCGGACTGTTTTGCCATAGCCACGGCGTTAGGTTGATAGAATGCTGGCGTCCAATTGTCGAATCCAAGCCACAGTTTGTTTAAGCCTGCCTTATTTAGATTAGCGACCATGTCTGAAGACAGCGCTTGTCCCCAAGTCTCTGACGAGTTTAGGTAAGGGGAAGCGTGCTCTAGCAACCAGTTCTTCTTATCCTGTGCTGCTTTATATTGCGCTTTAATCGTGTTGTCTTCGAGTGTCGGATTACCAACAGGATATAACACCTGCAATGACTGGCTAATAGAGTCCAACAATAGTTGTTTGTGGTACTGACTGAACCAATCTTTACCCTTGGAGAGTGATGAAAGCTCTCTTTTTGCTTCCTTGGAAACGTTGAGTTTAGAGCCTTTTAGATACCAAGCTTTCAATCCCCACCAGTCACTCACATCTTGGATGCTTAATGGGTCTTTGCCGAATAGGTAAACGTGGCTCGCGCCGATCAACTTAGTCACATCTGGATTGCGCTTTTGCTTTGCTACAAGCGTTTCAGACTGGTCATTATTGATGCGCCAATCTCGGTATTGTTTGGCACCATCTAACCACGAGTCTCCGAGGGTGATACGAACAAGAAAAGGTTGTGACTGATTGAGCATCGTAAATTGGTGTGCTGCCTTCATATCAATTTTGGTTTTTGTATTTGAGGAAGCATTAGAGGATGCATCTGAAAAGAGCAGTTGATTGTTGGTTGCATTAACCATTTGATAGCTAATGAAATGATTGTTTTGCTGTACTGTCCAAAAAGGCATCCTCAAGTCTTGAGTAGTGTTACTTCCAGAATGGTTACCGACGAGATAACTTGCCCAAAGCTTGTTGTCAGTAGGCACGCGCATACCTTCACTAAACGGAAGAAATAGTGTCTGAGTTTGTTGTTCGGCAAGATCAAACCACGCCAATTCGATGGGTTTGTTTCGTTTCACCTGTATATTTGAAGGTAAGCTGAACTGAAAAGTGAGCTGGTCTTGATTAAGCTCTGCCTTAACGTTTATTCCACTGGGTACTAAGGTCCAAGTGGCGATTTTTGCTGAGTCAGCTTTATCGGAAAAGCCAATGACCAGATTGGTCGCTTTCTGTGGTTGGCTATCAACGGTGAGAGCAGCGCTGTTAACGCTTAAGCCGTTCCAATCTATCTCTAGAGTATTCGATGATATAGAGACGGTATTGTTGGTAGCACTGTTAGCGTTGTCGCGAATACTGCTGTCGCTAACGCTGCTATTACTGGTGAGCGTTATTTGGCTCGCTTGTGCATTGGATGAAAACAGACAAGCTGTTGTTAAAGCCACAATGGCACAAGTAGAAAGATTGAGTGGGTGACGAACGCTGAGCATATTTAGATTCCGTAAAGGGTAAGTACGGTTATTACACCTAAGTAGCGCTAGTGCTTTGTCACCTATATGTCTCTATTTTTTGTTTGGCTTTAGTGATGTTCCATTAGAAAGGCACGGCGACGCGTTGCACATATTGGACTTCAATAGCGCCTTGGTATTCAAACATTTCAACCGAAGCACTTAAGTGCTTGGCTTTGGTTCCTAGTGGACTTTCTGTGGGAACGGGTGCTTGTGTTGTTTTGATTGGCACTTTGTAACCCAGCAGGTTGTAGTCTTCATCAAACCATTGCCAACTCACATTAGCGTCAGGGCAGTTGTCGATCACCTTTGGAGGCGAGAGCACGATATGTGGTTCGCTGAGTTTACTTTCGAGCGTCAGCCATCGATTACTGTCATTTAAAGCGACAATAATAGGGTAGTGATTTGAACCTATCTTTAGTTGATAAACACCAGATTCGGGTTTGATGAACATTTCATTGGTTTCAATCTCTTGATACTCATTATTGGAAGCGAGTTGTCCATCAAGAAGGACTTTGCCTTTAGGCGATACCAAAGAAAGAGTTTGGGTTTCTAAGCCTTTGTTGAGCTGTTCGGAAGAGACTTTGATTTGATAACCGTGCGACGACAGGCCATAGCGTCGAATGAAGCTGACTTGAATGTGGTGTTTCGGCTCAGCACTTTGTTTTAGTGAGGTTCCACATTGAGTCTGGCTTAATATCTCTTGTTTGACTGGCAGCCAAAGCTCACTATCGAGTGTTTGTTGATCGAGTGCGATTTGCAGCTCTTGCCACGCAACTTGAGGCTGGTCATCAAGCAGAGATTGGTAGGTGTGCTGTAATGGCGTGTCAGTAAACCATGCTGCATGACTTGCGAACGGCAAGGTGCAGAGCAGTGCAGTTAACGAAGTGACTTTCATTATGACTCCCCAGCCAAGCGGTAACCAACGCCGCGATGTGTTTCTATATTCAATGTGGGCAGCTTCTGGCGTAAGCGCAGTATGTGATTATCAATAGTTCGGGTACTAGGAAAGGCCTGATACCCCCAAATTTTGTTGAGTAACTCATCTCGGTGAAACACACGACTTTGGTTCTGAACAAACAGTACCAATAGCTGAAACTCTTTAGGTTTTAGTGTTACTGGGCTTTCATCCAGATAAGCGCTCCGTTCCGATAAGTTGATTTGGATATTTGCGTAATTTAAGAGGCTCACACCTAACGGACGAAGCTGGGTAATGACTCGAGCAAGTAATTCGTCGTTAGAAAATGGCTTAGTCACGTAATCTTTGGCACCCGCCATTAAACCTTCAACACGTTGTTGAACTTCTACTTTAGCGGTCAACACAATCACAGGCAGCGCTTTGAGGAGCAACCAGTTTGGAAGGTGTTGCAAGCTGTCCCCATCTTCAAGCTGTCGATCCAGTATCACAAGATCGGCTCGAAACCATTTCTTACTGGCATTCTCTGAATCCTTCGCCCAAAGGCATTGGTAACCATTGGATTCAAAGAAGCTGACGAGGCCTTGTCCAAGCAGTTGGTCGTCTTCAATCAGCAGTAGGGTGTTCATAAGCAATTTCCAAAATACATCGGGTTGGGTTACGAAGAATAATGAGGCGGCCATTCGCTTGCTTCATCAAGTGCTCGACAATAGTCAGGCCAATGCCCATGTTATCCAGTTCGTGCGTTTCACTTGGCGTGACACCAGACATGAGCCGTTGTATCGGTGAAGGGAAGTGCCCCTCGTCTTGTACCTCAATCGTCAGCTTGTCACCGAGTTCGACCTTTACCAAAACCTCACCTTTACCATGTTGTTTGGCATTCTTGATTAGATTATCCAAGCAGATGGTTAGCCAGTAATAGGGAAGGTTCAGTTCAACTTCACGCGCTTCACATTGATAAGAAATATTGTGCTTTTCACAGACATGATCGAGCCACTCTTCTAATGATGCATTTTGCTTTAACAAAGGCTCTGACTGATCAGAACTTAGGTACACTTTGCTGTTTTCGGTGAGTTGAGAGAGTCTTTGATAATCAGATATTAAACGCCAAACCGCACTTTGAGTTTCATCCGAAAAGTCATCGTAGCGATTTCTGAACATCTCGACGGTTAGACCTAGGCTAGTAATGGGCGTGCGTAGTTCATGAGTAAGAAGCTGTAAAACGAACTGCCTCTCTTTTCGTTGTTTTGTTCTTAGGTATAAGACTCTAGCGAGGCCGGAAAGCAACGTTAACAGTAATGAAAATATCAAGGTTTTCATGATCAGGTTGTCATTGCTAGGCTCGCTTAAGCACACGTTGCTGTAACGAAAAGTACAGGTATCACCTGCCAAAGATATCTCTTGTTGTTCTGCGATAGGTTGCCAAACATCTAAGGGAATGGCTTTCCAGCCTTGTTCGCCACTTAACCAAAGTACATCATCTTGTTGCCAAGCGCGATATCCATTGAGCAGAGCTTCTCTGCCTTGTGCAGTGAGAGCCTCTAGCTTGGTATATAAAGGGTGCTGTGGGTTGGTAATATTCAAAAATGGACGTATTTGCTCGCTTACGTCTGGGTAAGCTGCCAAATAACGATCAGCAAAGCTGCCACCGGCAGGGTGACGTTTGGAGTGTGCTGCAAACCAAATCGAATCTAATGCTTGTTGCTGACACAGAGCGAGCTCGAACTCGATCGCGTCATGTAATGAAGGGTTACTGCTTTCAATTGCTTGGCAGTGATCTTGTATTGACGCTAACGCTGCGATGTCGTCCCAACTGAATTGGTTGAAATCAGGATAGCGGCTACGTTCATGGAGCAGAACTTTCGGATACTGAGCCAACTCTTGTTGAGATACTAAGATTGGAGATGATTGCCAGCTCAGTTGATACAGGGTTTGCCACTTATCTTGCAAACTTTGGGCATTGGCTAGAGTTGGGAGCCAAAAGATCAAGCAAAGAGCTAATGTAAACCTGCGCATCCAATCATTCTCGTTAAAAGTCGTGGGGCGAGTCTAAAGAGTTTTGGGCGCGATTTGTAACCTGAATGTCAACAAGTGTTCCTTTAACAACAAATTGTCGAGTGGGTCATGCTTTTAAATAATAAAGTACAAATACAGTAAGTATCATTTATTTGAAACGCCCTAGATAATTGTGTACTTACTGTCATTATTGGGCGGATTGAGGGGACTATACTGGGCTCATACCTAATAAGAGGAACCATTATGAAACTCATCATCAAATCAGTATTGGCAATCAGTATTTTGGCCGCAGGCTCTGCTCAGGCGTTCGAATTAACCAGCAACGATATTCAAGAAGGTCACCCAATGGCGAAGACTTTTGAATACTCAAGTTGGGGTTGTGACGGCGAGAACCTATCACCACAATTGATGTGGAAAGATGCACCAGCAGGCACCAAAAGCTTTGCAATCACAGCTTATGATCCAGATGCACCGACTGAAAGTGGCTTCTGGCATTGGGTTGCGTTTGATATCCCTGCAACTGTGAACGAGCTACCTCGCGGTGTCGACATCTCTAAAGTCGGTGGCAAAGAAGGTCGCATTGATTTCGGTACAGTTGGCTACGGTGGCGTATGTCCTCCAGAAAAAGATGGTATGCACCGTTACCAGTTCACGGTTTGGGCATTACCAACGGATAAACTTAACCTCGACGAAAACACGCCGTCGGCAGTGGTTGGATTCACGTTAAACAGTATGGCTTTAGACAAAGCGAAACTGACCGCAACTTATACACGTTGATAGCTTATGTACGTTAAAAGCTTATACACGTACATAATAAGTAAATAAGGGGGATGAGATGAATCATCAATATCAAGTGACGATCTTTCGTGCAGAGCAGTTACAGAAGCTGCGTAATGTGAGGATTCTATCCCCTAGTATCATTCAGATCATTACAGGCAGTAAGCGCCTGTTTTGGAAAGATTCAGCGGCAGAGCTCTCACATTCTGAGCTGTTATTGTGTGAGGCATCAGCTTCACTAAGTTTTGAGAACATGCCCCACAAAGGGCGCTTCTTGTCGCGAGTGTTCAGCTTTCAATTCCAACCTTCTCAGGCGATGCTTGATTTAAGTGAGGAACGGTCGAATGATCTGGGACTGCCTACAGTAAAAGCGGAGCGAAACTTACAAGACTCACTTAATGCGCTGTTTTCGTTTGATACACAGAGCATGAGCAAAGAGACTCAGCAGTTTTGGTTGCAGGGCTTGTACCAGCAATTGGCCGAAAAAGGAGTATTGCATCGGCTGTTTACCAGTGCCAACGTCTCGTTTAGCCAAAAGCTCAGCCATTATCTTTCACATTCACCAGACGAGAAGCATCCATTAGAGTCGGTGGCGGAGCGTTTTGCGATGAGCCGAGGGACATTGATTCGGAAGCTCAAACTGGAAGGTATGCAATATCGAGAGGTATTAGCTGAAGTTCGGTTAAGTCACGCGCTTTATCTGATGCAAAACGGACAACAGAATGTGGCGATGTTGGCTCAGTCTTGCGGTTACCAATCGGAAGGGCGTTTTAGTCAGCGCTTCAAAGGGAAGTTTGGTTTGTCGCCAAGTGAATACATCAAAACCGTCGTCAGCCATAGAGTCGCGAGCAAATAAAGTCGCGACGCCATAATCATTCTGTTTGGCCTAAACGCTCACTTTCTTATCACGTGCTGCCAATGCCGCGAAAATCGTGCACGCAAAGGCAACAGATGCGATCAACAGAATCGGCACACTCCAAGAATCTGTCTGAGCGTGAAGCTTACCCACCAGCGTTGGACCAGTGGCTGCCAACGCATAGCCGATTCCCTGAGCCATACCCGACAATGATGCGGCTTGGCTGCTATTCGATGTTCGCAAGCCAACAAAAGAGAGCGCGATAATAAACGTCGAGCAGTTGGCTAATCCAAACAGTCCCACCCAAAAAATCGCAAACTCAGGCAAATACAATAGGCCAATCAATCCAACAAATACACTCGATGCACACAGAGTGATGAGCCATTGTTGATTGTCACTTTTGGCTAAGAACGGCAGTAAAAGCAATCCCGGAACCATAGTCGAAAATTGTAGAAATCCGTAGATATAACCCGCATCGATTTCGCTGTAGCCAAGGTCGTTCAAGATCTGTGGAAGCCAGCCTGCCAAAGAATAGAAGGTAAATGAGTTAAGCCCAAGAGCTAGTGTCACTTGCCATGCAACGCCACTCTTGATCATCTTCTTCATCGGAATCGGCTTTTCTTGATGCTTGTTATTGGTCGATGGAGAAGAGCGCTTTTTGATTTTAGGCAACCAGATCATCAAAGCTAATATTGGGAATATTAGGTTCATTAACAGTGCTAATTGCCAACCCGTTATCGTAAATAAGGTTAGATTTGAAAACGGCACCATCAAACTTGAACCTAATGTCGACCCGATGCCCATCGTAAAGATGTACAGAGAAGTCACAGTAGCGATGCGTGTCGGGAAGCTAACTTTCACTACTACAGGCAACAACACATTACCAATCGCGATACCAAGCCCGATCATCACCGTGCCGATATACAAGGTTGGGGTTAACCCAGCAGAGCGCAGTGTAATACCCGTAGTGATCAGAACTAAGCCTAATAACAGGCTAGGTTCTAGACCAATTCGTTGAGATATCTTGGTGACTAATGGTGAAAATAAGGCAAAAGTTAACAGTGGCAAAGCTGTTAAGAATCCAGCAGCCGACGACGTAAGGTTGAGGCCTTCCATAACCTGAGAAAGCACAGGAGCCAAGCTCGTAAAAGGCCCACGAAGGTTAAGTGCTAGGAATAGAATCCCTAACATCACGAAAATGCTATTACGAAGAGAGGCGCTCATAGGTTGTTCTACTGTTTGCTTATGAGAAGACAGGCTAGCCTACAGATCATTGAATGATTACACAAATACCGTTTAAATAGGTTTACTAATGATTGAACCAGCGCAGTATGCGCTTAGCCAGAAAAGGTCACCCATGACTGTATTGAATATCGACAAGCTCATCTCAGATTTCCCACTACTTCAACAATTAATGGCACTCGAAGAAATGACTTGGTTTAACCCAAACATCACGACTTTGGAGCAAGGTTTACCCTATTTGGGATTAGGCGAAAAAGATATTCACGATGCGAGCATGAGGCTGCAAAGGTTTGCGCCTTATCTAGCCAAGGCGTTTCCTGAAACTCAAGCGACCAATGGCATCATCGAGTCTGAGCTTATTGACATTCCATCAATGAAATCAGCATTGGAAGCGCATTATCAGCAGCCTATAAAAGGGCGTTTGATGATGAAAAAAGACAGCCATTTGCCAATTTCAGGCTCAATCAAAGCTCGCGGTGGTATTTATGAAGTACTAGCGCATGCCGAGAAGCTTGCGATTGAAGCCGGGTTACTGTGTGAGAGCGATGACTACAGTAAGTTGCTCGAACCTGAATTCCGTGACTTCTTCCAACAATACAGCATTGCGGTAGGCTCCACAGGTAATCTAGGCATGTCGATCGGTATCATGAGTGCCAAATTGGGTTTTACGGTCTCTGTTCATATGTCGGCAGACGCGAGATCTTGGAAGAAAAGCAAACTTCGTGAGCATGGCGTCAACGTTGTTGCAAATATGAGCTGCTAAAAAGATAAGTCATGATAGAAGAGTGTTGTTTATAGCTTGTACACACTCTTTCTCACCTCTAAATCCCACCTTAATTCAAACAATAACTTGCGCAGATCGTTATCCAAAACACACATTTTATAAATTAAGCTTCTTAGATGTTCTAACTATCAGTTAGGTTGAGTGGCATTCAACTTGATAGGGATTGAGCAATGCAGACGGACAAAGTGATACAGACAAGACACATAAACACACCAGAAAAATTACTCCAGCGTTTAGATGCGATTGGGGAGTCTTTGGAAGCATCGGGTAAGGCTCATGCTTTGCTGGGATTGGGCTCAGTAGGTATTGAAACAGAACGACTTGATCAGTATTCAGATGTCGATTTTTTCGCAATAGTGCAAACAGGGCACAAGCAGTATTTCTTAGACAGTTTGCATTGGCTATCTGATATTCACTCAATCGACTACGCAGTGAGAAATACCGTCGATGGCTATAAAGTTCTGTACGCTGACGGAATCTTTTGTGAGTTTGCAGTGTTTGAACCCCACGAGTTAGCGCACATTCCGTTTGCTGAAGGGCGTATTGTTTGGCAGCAACATGAATTTGATACACAGTGTTGTGTTTCACCAATAAAAGGGGAGACAGACACTAATTCCCAAGATTGGATCATTGGTGAGGCTCTAACCAATCTTTATGTGGGTATGTCTCGTTATAACCGAGGCGAAAAGCTGTCGGGCAGTCGGTTCGTTCAATCTTACGCACTCGATCGTTTGATCGATCTTGTGGATCAAACTGAACAGTCTGAGCCTGAATTCGTTGATGAATTTATGTCGGATAGAAGGCTAGAAGCACGCTTCCCTAAGTTTGCCCAATTGCTACCAACCTTTACCCAAGGCTACGAGCGCACCGCTGAATCGGCACTTGCCCAACTAGCATTCCTCAACACCCACTTCGCAGTCAACCAAGCCATGTGTGACCGAATCTCTGAACTGTGTTCCAGTAAAGATTAAGCTTATAGCGTGTGAATCCCCAAGCCTAACTGACACCACCTTTCAGATGATAAGCGGCGGGCAACCTAATTGAGCTCTCGAATTATTATTCTTAAGCACTAAACCCGTACGCTTTTGTTTACTCTTCAAGACCGTGACTGTTCGTGTTTACTCCGCTTATCACTGGATGTCGTCAGCCAAATAAAATACAATCGAACAATGTTTTATTAATTCGTGCTTTATCATTATGATGAGAAACTTACTCATATTCATCGTTAGCCTGTTCTTCTTAACAGCCTGTTCTTCAACGAGTAATCATCAGCTAGACGACGAGACATTGAGCAACGAAGACGCTATGTCGAAAAGTATAGAGGGAGAGAGTAATCTCGAGACTTCAAAGGATACAAACGCTGAGACCAGCGTTGATTCTTCCCATGATTCAATCGTTGATCATCAACCACTCACTAACCTTTATTCAAATAAAGACACGATAGCTCACGCCAATGCAGAGCCAGAATCAGTGGAGCCTTCTCAAATAGAAGCGACAGAAACAACTGAAAGCGATGCTAAGAGTGGCGGTGAAAAAGGCATCGGAAGCTATTTTATTCGTCATAATAAACCGACTAAGACGGTGATTAAATCACTAGAGGGCGTGACAGATGCATTGAACGTCATGACGTTTGGGATATTTGCCACCGGTAACGGTTAAATCGTTAACTTAGAACCACAACCTAATAGATAGAATGAAACGTGAAGGCGAGCCAGATGGTTCGCCTTTTTTGATCTTCTAAATCTGGCCACCGTTCTTCCTAAGAATCGTGCTCACTTATCTGAGCGCTGAGTCAGGCGACGGTTAACGTAAATAGGAAATTATTCGTTCTGGAAGGGACTCGCCGAATTTACCCTGTTTGACTTGTTATATGCATCAAGGGTTCTAATACTCATCCCAAAGTAAGCAATGAAATCTAATCTTACAAAGACAAGCCTTATATTCACTTATGAGCATAGTAAGATGTTTGCTGTTAAGTCGGTTTGGGTTTAGTTATCAATATTCTAGGGAAGAAAAATGAAGAATAAGAGTGTGTTTTTAAGTGCCGCATTGGTGATGTTGTCAGCTCATGCAAGTGCATCAGACGCGAACCATGAGTCTGTATCAGATGGTGTTATCGCAGAACAAAGAGCGAAGCTTTCTGAAAATACCCAAGGGCAAGGTTTTGGCCCGCAAGCTCCACGAGATTTGGGTTCATTAGAAGGTAAAAATACTAGGCTGTTCTCGGATGCCCCTGATTCAACAGCGATGAACTTATGTAATATTCACTTCCATAAAAATGCTGAGCATAAAGGCGGCGAGTTTACTCAATACGCTGGTAACGGTGATGGTAAGGGATTCCAGAGTGGCTTTAAATACACAGGCAAGCTGAGTTCTGCTGAGCTGAAACCATTTGAGGGCGAGGTTTGTCCGAGCGAGCATGGTTCTTTGCATTCGGGTGACACCATTGAAGTTCACTATGTTTATTCAACGGCGCAAGTTGAACCGGGTGAAACACTGGGTGCTTGTTTTAACGATGCGATTACCAACCCGCAACTGCGTGTAGAAACCCAAGTTTACGTATTAGTGAATGACGACAAAGCACCCGACTTTGAAGCGCTCGCTAAACATTCAAAAGTGAACGGCTTACACCAAGCACCAAACATCCCACAAGATACGGGCTCAGCGATCCAATACGCAGGCTCTACAACGGGTCCTGGTTATAATGAGCAAGGTTCACCTTTCCAAGTAACATGGAGCGTTAGACCACAAGTCGCGAAAGTAAATATCGCGACAGTAGGTAGCTGGTGTGAAGGCAATGACTTTAACGAAGATCACGCCCACGGTGTGAGAAATTTGGTGGTTAACCCTGAGTTGTTATCACCCATTCGTAACGACTAAACGATTCTGGCGAACAAAATGATTAAGGCGATGGGTTCGCCTTTTTAGTTGGATATAAATGCCATCGTTTAAACAGAGACTTGTTTGTTAGTCACAATGGTGCAATTATTTAACGAGTGATATTACTCAGATGCATGTCTTATGATGACTATCGAACAACAGCTTTCTCGGCTGGATCTAAACTTATTGGTGTCGTTAAGTGTTTTAATCAAAGAGAGGAACGTAACGCGAGCTAACGCCAACAGATGAACAGGATGTGGTTCGAATGAACCGAGACACCTACTACTCAATGGCAGCAATTAATGTATCAAAGGGGGCGACCGTCACGTTACCTGAGATCCCTGAAGGCAAGTACATGTCGATGGAAGTGATTACTGAAGATCACCGCATTCAGCCAATGCAATACGGTTCTGGTACGTTTGATCTTTCTACTCATAGTGGAGACCACGTGTATGTCATCGTTCGTACTGATGCGACGTTCACCAAAGATGAAGTTCATAAAATCCAAGATCAGATGAGCATTGATGCAAAAGCAGACGGCAAATTTATGGCAATGCAAGTGGATGAGAAATCATTCGATGAGGTAGAGAAAAACCTTAAAATGGAAATGCCGAAACTACTGAAACGCGATGGTGCTCGGGCGACGTTTGGTATGTTTACCAGCCCTGAAGATGCTTCAAAAGAGATGTTTACCAAAGAGAAGTACGCAGTGGGTGCGGCTATCGGTTGGGGTGGCGCGCAGTTAGATGACAATATTTACGAAGTCTCTGGTAACTTCCCAGCAGACACTTGTCATCAGGCAACCTTTGATGATCCTAAGAACCAAGCGTTTTGGTCGGTAACGGTCTACAACAAGCAAGGTTTCATGTTTGGTGAAGTGGCGAACGTAAGCTCAAACACGGCTGAGAAAAATGCAGACGGCACTTACACCGTAAGCTTTGGTTGTGGTGATGATGCAGTAAACAACATCAAAACAGAAAACGATTCTGGTGTGTTTAACTTAGCTTTCCGTCATTACATTCCAAGCCAAAAAGTACGTGATGGATTCCGAGTGCTTCCTTACGTGAAAGCAGTGAACTAATGTTGCGATAGTCGTACAACGATTATAGATGCGCGTTGTTACCAAATGGCAATAACGCGCTTTTTTATGGATTCTATTTCATTTCTTGCTTTCTTAAGTGTAGAAACACAAAGGGCGACTCAAAAATGGTCTAACTTTGATTATACGCAGCGAGCCTCAGTTCAAATAAATCAATTAAACCTTCTTCCATCGATACTTTCAGTTGCACCACGCATTTGATCGAATTTAAACCCGCTGACACCTTATGTGATAACGCTTCCAGTTATCTTTTCAGCCTCTAAAGGGAACAAATACCACAACCAGCGTTATAAAAAGCGATAGCCGTGGAGTGTTATGAGTCCTATTTGAGGTGTATAGTTATAGGTAATTCATTGGGTTATTGAATATTTAAGTTATCAAAAGATGCGGGTGTTATGAAGAAAAACGGCTTTACGTTAATGGAACTAATCGTTGTGATCGTGATAATCGGTATTATTGCTGTAACGGCAGCGCCGAGGTTTCTTAATATCCAAGAATCAGCGAGAGAAGCGGTGCTTGAAGGTGTTGCGGGTGCAATGGAAGGGGTGATCACACAAGTAACCTCTAAAGCTATTATCGCAGGGCTTGATCCTGACGCAACAAACCCAGGTGATCAGAGCAACTATGTGATCGATTTTGGTATCGGTAGTGTTGAGGTTGACTGGGGCACACTTTGTCCGGAAAGCCGAGGGGAGTCGGGCGACAAATTGACGATGATCGATTTTATGACCTTATCAGATGATGACAGCTTAACTTCTGATTTTGGTAATCGACACACTGTGATCGGGTATGAATACGACTTTACCCAAGCTGAATTAGATAGTACGAACATAACGGATGCGGATCTAGAGACGCGCCAAGGTTGCTTTGTTCTTTATGACTCTTTTGGCCGAACAAATGGCAGCCAATGTCCTGATGAAGGATGTGAGTGTACAGTTCGTATTGTAAACAACAATTGTTAAACCGAACCCTGTAACTGATTTTAAGACTTCGAATAAAAAGCGCGTTATCGCCAATGGCAGTAACACGCTTTTTTGTATCAGTTTATTGGTTTATCTTAATTTGCTGTTACCGCATCTGCTGGTGGCAAGTCACGCTTCTTAATCACGTAACGTAAGCGAAGTAGCATCAGAGCGGCTGACACACTCAAGCCCGTTAGAATACCAATCCAAAAGCCTTCTTCACCCATTGCTGGAACAATGTGGTCTGTTAAGCCCAACACCATACCCAGTGGTAACGCTAAGCCCCAGTATGAAGCGATAGCTAAGATCATCGGGATCTTGGTATCTTTATAGCCACGCAGAGCACCATTTGCAGAGGTTTGCAGAGCATCACTGAATTGGTACATCGCCGTAAAGGTCAACAATACCGCTGCTGTCGCGCTTATTGTAGGGTCGGTTGTGTAAAGCCTAATGATCCACTCAGGGAACAGCAGGAACATCGCTACTGAAAGCAATGAAATCAACGCTGCAACCAAGATACCGACTTTACTGCGTTCAATCGCGCCAAGTTCATCTTTTTCACCCAAAGCGTGCCCAACACGAATCGTAATACCAAAAGAGATACTCATCGGAATCACGTAAGTTAGGCTCGATATGTTAAGTGCAATTTGTGCGGCTGCCACGTTCTCTGCACCAATACGGCCAATCATCAATGCGATTACCGCAAAGATGCTGCCACATACCGCGATGTTCATACCGATAGGTAAACCTAACCTAAGAAGGTGAAGCATCTCTTTTGCTTTTGGTTTAGCGTCAGCAAAGCTGATGATGGTTTTGTAGTGGTGATGACCTTTAATGTAGGAATAGAGCATTCCCGACATTAGCCAATACACTAAGCTTGTCGCCCAGCCACAACCCACAGCGCCCATTTCAGGGAAGCCGAACTTACCGTAAATAAGCACGTAGTTGACCGGAATATTCACCAACAAACCAACCACAGAAATGATCATTGGTACTTTGGTGTTGTTCATACCTTCACAGAAGCCGTTCAAGGTGTAGAACAGGGCAATACCCGGTACACCAAAGGCTAGGGCAAACGCATAGTCACTGCCAATTGGAATGATCTCAGCGGCTACGCCAATCCATTCTAAGATCGGTTTCGCACTCACCAAGTAAGCGATAAGCAGTACGCTAGCAATTAATGCCAACCAAACCATCTGGAAGAATTCAACAGAGATACTTTGAAAGTCACGTGCGCCGCGGTGGTAAGCGACAACAGGCGTTAACGCCATAATCACGCCACGCAGTAGCAGCAACACAGGAATCCAAAGGCTGGTGCCAAGTGCAATAGCGGCAAGATCAGCAGGGCTTACTTGGCCAGCCATTGTCGTATCGACAAATCCCATCGCTTGGGTAGCTATTTGAGTCAAAATGATTGGAATCGAAAGATGCATAAGCGCACCCGATTCACGAGTAAAAGGACGAAGTTTCGTTAGCATGGAAGTTCAAAACACCAATATAAATGCACCAGTGATGGCAGGATGGCCGGTGTGCATTTTAGGATGTGCCCCGTTGGGCGGGCGACAATATAAACACCTTACTGTATAGGGTCAAGCATTGGATTTATCGAGTTTTACTTGCTCCGAGGTAAGGGTAGGTTGTGATGGTTACAACACGGATATAACGCGCGTAAGCTCATGATTTAGTGGGAATCATACGAGGCAGTTAAATTGAATATTTGCTACGCTAATCACTAAGGTGACGGTATAAGTGATTGTTATGGAAAGACAAAGGCTAGTACAATTGGTGGCATAAAGAACTAGATAGAAGCATTCTGTATTTAAATGGGGAATGTTTCGGTCTAATAACTGTATACAATTGAAAATATCAACTGAGTAGTAATAGTATGATGCTTTATAAATATATGTCTTTTAACTCCGCAGTCCTCATGCTTAAGAATCTCTCGCTCGGTTTCACTGGGTTAGAGGATCTTAATGACCCGTTTGAGGGGACAAATTTTGGTTTTTCTGCCACAGGTAGTATTTCACCACGTAATGCTGTTCGAGTTTTCAAAGGGCATTTTTCGCGAAAATATGCGGTGTCATCGTTAACTAGAAACCCTCTCAACTCTCTAATGTGGTCGCACTATGGGGATAGTCATAGAGGGGTTGTGATTGGTATTGATGCTGAAGAATGTGGGCTTACTTCAAACCAAGAATTTATAATCCCTGCTCAATTAGGTGAGATAATTTATGTCAGTACAAAAAATAAAGACTTAAATGGTGTGCCATCTCAAAAGCATCTAGATGAACTACGAACTTCGACGGTTTTCAGTCCTGAGATTAAGAACTATTTAAAGCAAGCATTTTTATATAAATCATTAGAGTGGGGTTATGAAGAAGAAGTTCGTGTCATAAAAAGCCTTACCGATTTTAAGTTTGGCTATCACACTAAGGAAGATCAGTTTCTGACAAATGATGGCAGGTGGAATAAGGTTAGAAATAGTTATCTAGGACAACCCTTGTTTTGTTATAAAGTCCCAAAGTCAGGTATTAAAGAAATTTACCTTGGAGCTAATGTATACCGCAATGTTGCTCGCATCGAAGAGGGAGCACATGAACAACGCGTTAAGGATGATCTCGATTTCTTGAAGTCATTTGGCTGTAGGGTATTCAAGTGCGAGCCTGACGCACAAACGTGGGATCTTATGCCTGTAGAGTTGTAAGCTAACAAACAACTGTAGAGCCAATATCAACTTGGCGCTATCTATCTTCTGTATACTATTACTTCTTAGCTTAAATCTGGCGCTGTATAGCTTCTACTGCCACAAAGCCAGTAGAAAAACAAAAAGACCAATCCCAAGCGTTACTTTTAGAAGCAAGCCAAGAGGGGCTCCACCTTTTGGCGCTTTATTGCAACATCCCATAATCAGTTCCTAATTCATCGTTGGTTTCACTCAACCTTAAACCTTTCCCTTACGGTAAGGTCAATGCTTTCTTAGTCATATAATCTGAAAAACAAAAAAGCGAACCAAGTGGTTCGCTTTTGTTTATCTAAAATCTACAAAAATTAGTCTTCGTAGTTGTCGATGCTTGGGCAAGAACAGATTAGGTTACGGTCGCCGTATACGTTGTCTACACGGTTAACTGTAGGCCAGTACTTCGAGTTCTTCGTTGCTTTCGATGGGAAGCAAGCCAGTTCGCGAGAGTAAGGGCGATCCCATTCTGCGCCTGAAAGGTCAACTTGTGTGTGTGGTGCGTTCACTAGAGGGTTGTTGTCTAGTGGCCATTCACCCGCTTTCACAGCTGCCATTTCGTGACGGATTGCGATCATCGCTTCACAGAAACGGTCTAGCTCTTCTAAATCTTCTGATTCAGTTGGTTCTACCATTAGTGTGCCAGCTACTGGGAAAGACATCGTAGGCGCGTGGAAACCGAAGTCCATTAGACGCTTAGCAATATCTTCTTCGCTGATGCCTGTGTCTTCTTTAAGTGGACGAATATCGATAATACATTCGTGCGCTACGCGGCCGTTAGTACCACGGTAAAGAACAGGGTAGTGAGGACGTAGTTTTTCCATCACGTAGTTCGCGTTCAGAATCGCTACTTTAGTTGCGTCTGTTAGGCCTGGTTCGCCCATCATCGCGATGTAAGCCCAAGAGATAGGTAGAATTGAAGCACTACCTAAATCTGCTGCTGATACCGCGTAGTCAGAACCTTGGACACCGTTTTCGATGTGACCCGGTAGGAAAGGTGCTAGGTGCGATTTAACACCGATAGGACCCATACCCGGACCGCCACCACCGTGTGGAATACAGAATGTTTTGTGTAGGTTCAAGTGAGATACGTCTGAACCGATGAAGCCAGGTGAAGTTAGACCTACTTGAGCGTTCATGTTCGCGCCGTCTAGGTAAACCTGACCACCCGCTGCGTGAACTTGTTCACACACTTCTTTCACTTGCTCTTCGTATACGCCGTGCGTAGAAGGGTAAGTGATCATGATGCTTGATAGGTTTTCTTTGTGCTTCTCGATTTTCGCTGCTAGGTCTGTCATGTCGATGTTGCCATCTTCATCACACTTAACAACCACTACCTTCATTGAAACCATTGATGCTGTAGCAGGGTTAGTACCGTGCGCAGAGCTTGGAATCAGACAAACGTTACGGTGAGCTTCACCGCGGCTTGCATGGTAACGTTGAATTGCGATTAGACCTGCGTATTCGCCAGATGCACCAGAGTTAGGCTGTAGTGAGAAATCGTCGTAACCAGTGATTTCACATAGCTTCTCTTTAAGATCTTTTGCTAGTGCCGTGTAACCAGCAGCTTGCTCTAGAGGTGCGAATGGGTGAATTGAACCAAACTCAGGCCATGTTACTGGAATCATCTCAGCAGCAGCGTTCAGCTTCATCGTACAGCTTCCCAGTGGGATCATGCCGTGCGTTAGTGAGAAGTCTTTGTTCTCAAGCTGTTTTAGGTAACGCATCATTTGCGTTTCGCTGTGGTGCGTATTGAATACTGGGTGAGTTAGGAATTCTGATTCACGACGGCAGTTTTCTGGAATTGCTGCAAACTCGTTTGATGCAATGTCAGAAGATAGTGCTTGAACGTCTTCTTTCACGTCGAAGATTGCAAACAGTGAGTTCACGTCGTCGATCGTTGTAGTTTCATCTAAGCTGATACCGATTTTACCCTTGAGAAGGCGAAGGTTGATGTCTGCTGCTTGTGCTTTCGCATACAGTGCATCTGTCTTCTCTTCAGAGTTGATCGTGATGGTATCGAAGAAGCTGTTGTTTGTTAGCTCGTAACCCGCTTTAGTCAGGCCAGCCGCTAGGATAGCTGTCATGTGGTGTGTACGACGAGCAATAGTGCGTAGGCCTTCTGCACCGTGGTAAACCGCGTAGAAAGACGCCATGTTTGCTAGAAGTGCTTGAGCTGTACAGATGTTCGATGTCGCTTTCTCGCGGCGGATGTGTTGCTCACGAGTTTGCATTGCCATACGTAGTGCTTGGTTACCGTGAGTATCGATAGATACACCGATTACACGACCTGGCATTGTACGCTTATGCTTTTCACGAGTACCCATGAATGCAGCGTGTGGACCGCCGTAACCCATAGGAACGCCGAAACGTTGCGCTGAACCGATGACTACGTCTGCGCCCATTTCGCCAGCTGGCTTGAGTAGAGCTGAAGCAAGTAGGTCAGTAGCAACTGTTACCAGTGTTTTGTTAGCTTGAGCTTTCGCAATGATGTCTGTTAAGTCGCGAACTTCACCCGTTGTACTAGGGTATTGAAGAAGCGCACCAAATACGTCTTGCTCAGGAAGTGTTTCAAGAGCGCCAACCATTACTTCAAAACCGATGTACTCAGCACGAGTTTTAACAACTTCTAGTGTTTGAGGGTGAACATCGTCAGCAACGAAGAATACTTTGCTCTTGCTTTTGCCAGCACGCTTACACAGTGTCATTGCTTCGCCAGCCGCTGTCGCTTCATCAAGAAGGGATGCGTTCGCGATTTCCATACCTGTTAGATCCATTACCATTTGTTGGTAATTTAGTAGAGCTTCAAGACGACCTTGAGAAATCTCTGGTTGGTATGGTGTGTAAGCTGTGTACCAGCCTGGGTTCTCTAAAACGTTACGCAGAATAACGTTTGGAGTGAATGTGTTGTAGTAGCCTTGGCCAATGAAAGTACGTTTTACTTGGTTTAGGTTCGCGATCTCCTTAAGAGAGGTCAGCATGTCCATTTCGCTCAGTGGCGCAGCAAGTGTCATTGGTTTTTCAAGACGGATTTGTGCAGGAACCGTTTCATCGATCAGTGCGTCTAAGCTAGTCGCGTTGATCGCTTCAAGCATTTTTTGCTGGTCTGCTTTATTAGGGCCGTTATGACGAGCAACAAACTCGTTTTGAGTACCCAGGTCTTTCAGTAATTGGCTTTGAAGTAATTCAGTCATGATATGTTCTACTTTCTCTCTGGAGCCGTGAGCTAGCCCCTAAAATTAAGCTGCTCACAAGAGCAGCTTTATCGTAATGAGGTTACCTATTAATCTTCTTCGATAGAGCTTAGGTATTCTTCCGCATCTTTAAGGTTGTTTAGTTCAGACGCATCAGACATCTTCACTTTAACAATCCAGCCACCTTCATAAGATTCTTCGTTAATTAACTCAGGGCTATCTTCTAATTCTTCGTTGATTTCTACGATTTCGCCAGAGATTGGTGCGTAGATATCAGAAGCTGCTTTCACTGATTCAACGAGAGAGAAGCTTTCACCAGCTTCTATTTCGTCTCCAGTGTCAGGCAGGTCAACAAACACAACGTCACCTAGCATTTCTTGAGCGTGCTCAGAAATACCGATAGTCACAGTACCGTCACCGTTGTCTTTTACCCACTCGTGGCTGTCTGCAAACTTTAGTGTATTGTCCATTGCTTATTCTCCAAAAATTTATGAGGTTTTAATTTAAATCTTAAAAACGGTTTAACGGTAAAGAGGGAAGCGTTTGCAAAGCTCTTTAACTTGCTTGCGAACACGTTGCTCAACTTCAGCGTTGCCTTCAGGGCTTTCAACTAAGCCGTCAAGAACATCGCCGATCCATTCACCGATAAGTTTGAATTCTTCAGTGCCAAAACCACGACTGGTTCCAGCTGGCGTACCTAAACGAATGCCAGAGGTAATCATAGGCTTCTCTGAGTCGAATGGTATGCCATTTTTGTTACATGTGATCCCTGCACGCTCTAATGCTTCTTCAGTTACGTTACCTTTCAAGCCCTTAGGACGAAGGTCAACCAGCATTAGGTGCGTGTCTGTTCCGCCAGTCACAATGTCACAACCGCGAGTTTGCAACACTTCAGCAAGAACTTTTGCGTTGTCGATCACTGAATCAATATAAGTATTAAATTCTGGGCCAAGTGCCTCGCCAAACGCCACTGCTTTAGCCGCGATAACGTGCATTAATGGGCCACCTTGAAGGCCAGGGAACACTGCAGAGTTGATTTTTTTGTTGATGTCTTCGTGGTTAGTCAGAATCATGCCGCCGCGTGGGCCACGAAGTGTTTTGTGCGTTGTTGTAGTCACAACGTGTGCGTGTGGTAGTGGGCTAGGGTGAGCACCTGTCGCGATAAGACCCGCGATGTGTGCCATATCTACCATAAGGATAGCGCCAACTTCGTCAGCGATTTCTCGGAACTTAGCGAAATCAATAACGCGTGGGATAGCACTACCACCAGCAATAATCATTTTAGGTTGGCTTTCAATTGCTAAAGCGCGAACCGCTTCGTAATCGATTTCAAGTGTGTCGCGGTCTACGCCATATTGAACTGCGTTGAACCACTTACCAGACATTGCAGGGCGCGCACCGTGTGTAAGGTGACCACCAGCGTCTAGAGACATACCTAGGATAGTGTCGCCAGGTTGAAGTAGGGCAAGTTTAACTGCGCCGTTCGCTTGAGCGCCAGAGTGAGGCTGTACGTTTACGTATTCACATTTGAACAGCTGCTTAGCGCGTTCGATTGCGATAGCTTCTACTGTATCTACGTGCTCACAACCACCGTAGTAACGACGACCTGGGTAGCCTTCTGCGTATTTGTTGGTTAGGCAAGTGCCTTGAGCTTGCATTACTGCTTTAGAAACGATGTTCTCAGAAGCAATAAGTTCGATTTGTTCGTTTTGACGAGTGTTCTCTGCTTGGATTCCAGCAAATACTGCGTCGTCAGTCGCAGATAGGTTCGTAGAGAAAAAACTGTCTAAGCTATGGTTTTGGTAAGCGTTCATTGTCGAGACCTTTCATTAAGCTAATGGTGATTGTTTTTATAGTCCATTAGGTCTTACGTTGATTTCTGCATCGGTATCGTTTGCGCTATATAGGTATAGTTAAACGTGAATTGCGTTATAAATATACTCTTACAGCGTCTAAGCGATCGTTGTAGGGGCAATGCAGCACGAATTGTTTCCCAAAAAGTTCGGGTAAAAAACAGCTCTTACAAATGTTAAATCTATCATTTGCTGCAAGCTGAAGTAGCATCTCTTCATCTAACAAGTCGATAACATAGCTCCGATAAAATCAATTTTCAACAAAAATTTCCAATAGGAAACAACTTTTCTTGTTTTGCTACGGGGAGCACGCTTTATTTCTCTGTGTGCTCTTTAATCAACAAAGCGCTTCATGCAACAATGAAATTAATAGACAGGAAGCAAGAAATTAATGAGGGACCTATGTCAGAAGACATTTATGATGAGTACCCATCTTTAACGTTGGCGAAAGAGACGTTAGATCAGAATATCGAACCACTTAGGCTCGGCCAGCGTATTAAAGATATCCGCAGCAAGCTGGGCATTACGTTAGAAGAGGCGAGCCAACGTACTGGTTTGGCGCGCTCTACGCTGAGTAAAATCGAGAACGAACAAATCTCACCGACGTTCCAAGCGATGCAGAAATTGGCTATGGGTTTGCAAATTGATATGCCGCAACTCTTTGAGCCACCAAGAAAAAAGGTTGCCACAGGACGTCGTGACTTAACTAAAGCAGGTCAGGGTAAACCTCACCCAACTCCGACTTACGAGCATGAACTGCTCGCGACAGAACTTTCGAATAAGAAGATGATGCCGTTCAAGAGCCGAGTGAGAGCACGCACCTTTGAAGAGTATAACGATTGGGTTCGCCACGATGGTGAGGAGTTCTTGATGGTGATCTCTGGTGATGTGATGTTCTACTCAGAATTCTATGAGCCGGTACCCATGAGCGAAGGTGACAGCATGTATTACGACGCCAACATGGGGCATATGTTGATTTCTACTAGTACAGAAGATGCACTGATTTTGTGGGTGACTGCAAAATAAGTTAACAAAGTTAGAATTTCTTATAGTGAATGCAAACGTTTGCTTTTGTTTCTAACGTTTGCCAAAAGACGCGATGTTGGTGTGAAAAGCATCAATATCGCGTTTTTGTATGCGACTGAAAGTTGTTTTTAAATTGTTAAATATCACATTTTGAGCTGTTTTAATCTTGTTAAGGGTGTAAAACTGACTCAGGCTTGTTTACTATAGTGAACACGGTTTACTCATGTTGATTGAAGTTTACTGAAGTGAATTCTTAGAAAGTGAGTCGTATAGCTTTTATACAGAAGCCTCTTTTTATATCGCTAGTAATAAAAGCCTATATAGAAGACATCACTTTTTACTATCTACTGTTTCTAACGTTAACCCATATCGTTAGAGGCGACTCTAAATAGAGATATAAGCGGCAGATTCGATTTGGAAAGCCTGCAACGCTTCATGGAGAATAAAATGACTCAAGAACACGCTAATCAAGACCTACTAAAAACACCTCTGCATGCACTTCACGTTGAAGTCGGCGCAAAAATGGTTCCTTTTGCTGGCTACGACATGCCAGTTCAGTATCCACTAGGTGTAAAGAAAGAGCACTTACACACTCGTGACGCTGCTGGTCTTTTTGATGTTTCTCACATGGGGCAACTGCGTCTACACGGTGAAAATGCAGCCGCTGTTTTAGAATCTCTGGTTCCAGTAGATATTATCGACCTGCCTTCTGGTAAGCAGCGCTACGCCTTCTTTACTAATGAACAGGGCGGCATCATGGATGATCTTATGGTTGCTAACCTTGGCGATCACCTATTTGTTGTTGTGAACGCGGCGTGTAAAACACAAGATATCGACCACCTAACGGCTCACCTTCCTGCAGACGTAAAAATGGAAGTGATTGATGACCGCGCTCTATTAGCACTTCAAGGTCCGAAAGCGTCTGAAGTTCTGGCTCGTTTCCAACCAAGCGTTGCAGACATGCTGTTCATGGATGTTCAAAAAGTCGATATCGACGGCGTAGAGTGCATCGTAAGCCGCAGTGGTTATACCGGTGAAGATGGCTACGAAATCTCAGTACCGAACGATCACGCTGAAGCACTTGCTCGTAAACTAACATCAGAAGCAGAAGTAGAGTGGATTGGCCTTGGTGCTCGTGACTCACTTCGTCTTGAGTGTGGTCTATGTCTGTACGGTCACGATCTAGATACAACAACAACGCCGGTAGAAGCTAGCCTTTTATGGGGTATCCAAAAAGTGCGTCGTACTGACGGTGAACGTGCAGGCGGTTTCCCTGGCGCTGATATCATCCTTGAGCAAATCGCGACTAAAGACGTTCAACGCAAGCGTGTTGGTCTTGTTGGTCAGACTAAAGCACCAGTACGTGAAGGCGCTGAGCTGTTCGATGCTGAATACAACAAGATTGGCGTTGTAACAAGTGGTACTGCGGGTCCTAACGCGGGCAAGCCTGTTTCTATGGCTTACGTTCGTACTGACCTAGCGGTTATTGGCACTAAAGTATTCGCTGAAGTTCGTGGCAAGAAGCTACCAATGACAGTAGAAAAAATGCCATTCGTACCTCAGCGTTACTATCGTGGCTAATCTCTTTTAAGAGAAACCACTAAGCTAAATGAAAGCCTATTGTTTGCTTCTCTTTATTGGGAAGCCTAACGGTAGGCTTTTTTGATTTTGGTAGCGTATGTCTTTGGTAACGTATTGCTTTTAACGTTACCCACTAACAACGGTTACTTAAAATTCGTTTATAAAATGAGATATGTGGCGATATCGTTACAAATACTTACTATAATCACGATTGTGACGTGTTATGGTGACGATTCATCATTTTTGTAAATAAGTAGTAGGGGTTACAAGGAGTTAACTATGAACGTAAACCATACAATGAGTCCGGTTCGTAAAGCCGTTTTAGGGCTTTTAGCGCCATTAATTTACACATCAAGTGTTATGGCAACGGAAAACACGGACGAAAGTACTCCTGATTTGGGTGTAACACCCTATATTGTGAATGGTAGCGACGCTTCAGTCACGGAATTTCCTTCGATGGCAAGCTTGTTCATTGATCGTATTGATTATGACGGTGTTTACTCAACAGGCCCTTACTGTGGTGCGACAATTTTAGATAACTATCATGTACTGACTGCTGCACACTGTATTTATGGTGATGAGAATGCTCAACTTTTCACGGTAGTTGTTCCTCAATTGGAAGATACTTCTCTATTCCCTAACGGTAGCATCCAGAAAGTACGAGTATCTGAGGTGTATTATCGAACGGATTATTCAAACAGTATCAATCAACTATTAAGAAATGATATTGCGATTTTAAAGTTAGAAGCTTCTCTTAACCTTCAATCCTCAGCTGAAACTGTTATCCCTCAATTTAATACATACCTTAATGCTGCGAATGATTTCGTTGCAGTTGGCCATGGTGACATCGAGACTGATGTTGATGGTACGACATTGCTACAACAAGTTGACCTGACATATGTTGATACTCTTAATTGTAAAGCTGTTTTCGGTCCGTTAGTCACTGATAAACAAATTTGTTTCAACGGTAACGGACCGAATAATGGCTTATACGGGGGTACATGCCAAGGCGATTCTGGTGGTCCGGTGTTTTGGAAAAATGGCTCTACATATGAACAGGTCGGTATAACGAGTTTTGGGCCGACTACTTGCGGTGATGACATCGGCGTAACATCTGTATTTACAGAGGTATATGATTATAAAGATTGGATTACGGATGTAACTAAAGGGGTAAATGATAGCACGGAAACTGTCCAGTTTACCGCGACAGAGGCAAAACGAGTTGCTGTTGCTGGGACAAGTGCGTCAACTAGCTCTGGTAGCAGTGGCGGAGGTATTTCATTTGGTTTGCTAGGGATGCTGATGTTGATTGCTGGTGTTAGAAAAGCAGTTAAACGTTAGATCTTCAATGTTTTGAACAAGTCGACGCTTTATTTAAAGATAGCGTCGACTTTTTATTTTTACTTTTGCAGGTGTGCAGTTGGTTAGTTGATTGTAGAACTAGTTACTCAGCTCGATAACCGCTTTACGGCTGTATCTTTCTAGAATCTCATCCATCTCTTTTATCGCAGCATTGATGCTTTTAATCCCACCTTGAGCCACACCTTTTTCATTTTCGTTCAATGCAGAAAAAGCTTGCTTTAATTCCTTACCTTCCAACATGTTCCCGTGCAGCAACACCTCTTTGTACGTGAGTAGCTTATGTTGTATTGCAATAATTTCTGGGCGGGAATTGTCTGATTCTAATGCGTGACTAATGCAAGGAAATGCCAATGTATAGCGATTCGCAATTTCCAATTTGACGTCTTTCTTATTCGCAATATGCAATTTTTATTATTTCCCAACACTTGAATACTCAAGTTACCTAGCCTGTACGTTCACAACTGATATCAGTGTGAAGGTTTATGAAACGTAACGGTTTTATCAAGTGAATAATATGCCTTTGATGGCTTATGTAAACCATCACAAGTCAATATGGTCTGCTTCTTGCTAAATTTAGGACATAACTGTCTTTTGAGGATGAGCTTATGTCACAAGAACCCATAATATTGGCGCTGATTGAGCGTAGGAAACAAGCCAACTTGTCTCAAGAAAAGTTAGCCTCGAGTGCAGGAATGAGCTTAAAAACCTATCAAAGGATTGAACGCGGAGAGGCGGACATCAAGATGTCTCAGTATCGTTCAATCACTAGAACCTTAAAAGTGACGGATTTGGATGTGGTGCTTGATATTGTTGGCGCATCACAAGTAACAGCGGAAGATGTAGCTGCGGTCAGTCGTCTGCTGACCAGCGAAGAGCGCCTGTTGTTGATCAAGCTGATTTTGTCGGTCAAAAAGAAGCAGTAGTCTTTCTTTCAAATAAACAGCGTAATAGATCGATTCGTTAGTCAAATTGACAGATACTTCTAGGGTAATGTGTTCTCTGAGGGCATGAAGCCATCAGCTCACTCTTCCACGCAGCTGTTTGGTGGTGCTTCTTTGTTTTTTGCTTTCTAAACGTCTTTTCTGAGAGCCACGCGTCGGCTTAGTTGCTCGTCTTACTTTTTGAACCTTTGTCGCTTCCAAGATCAATTCTTTCAAGCGCACTAAAGCATCATCTCGGTTTTGTTCCTGAGTTCTATACTGTTGCGCTTTAATGATAATCACACCGTCTTTGGTGATGCGGCTATCTTTGTGTGCGAGGAGCTTTTCTTTATAGAAGTCAGGTAGGGTAGAGTGCTTGATATCAAAACGTAAATGTATCGCGCTCGATACTTTATTGACGTTCTGACCGCCGGCTCCTTGTGCTCTGATCGCTGTTAACTGGAGTTCCCAGTCTTGAATCGAAACAGAGTTAGATATTTGTAACATAAACATCCATTTTGAACGGTAATATGGCGCCATGATACTGAATATTGGTTATGGTATCAGTAACTTTATTTAAGAGTGGTAGTAGTGATGAAAATAGATTTAACGGCATATGAAGGATTAATCTTTGATATGGACGGTACGTTGATCGATACAATGCCTGCACATGTAAAGGCGTGGGATCGAACGGCTGAAGAGTTTGGCTTTCATTTTGAAGCGTCTTGGCTGCATAGCTTAGGTGGCATGCCGAGTTATAAGATAGCCGGTGAGGTGAACAGCAAATACGGTTTATCGCTCGACCCACAAGCGGTTTCTACGTTTAAAATGGCGTCGTTTGCGGCTATCGAAGACAAAGGAGACGTTATCCCTTGTACTCACTCTCTGTTGTTAGAGCATCTGGGTAACAAGAAGATTGCAGTCGGAACGGGCAGTCAACGTAAAAGTGCCGAACAGTTACTGGATAAGACAGAGATCTTGAGTAAGCTCGATATTCTCGTGACAGCAACAGACGTTAAGAATCACAAACCAAATCCGGATACTTTCTTAGATGCGTGTTTTGGTATGGGTTTGCAGCCAAAGCAGTGTGTTGTGTTTGAAGATACGAACCTAGGTAAGCAGGCTGCTCATGCTGCGAACATGGATTGTATTCTAGTGGTAGAGGGGAACAAACTAGAGTTCTATCCTGCACCAAGCTGATTGCAAGGATTGGGTTGTTAAACCGCCAAACTAATAGCCTAGCGGAACAATACTGATTTTCTGTTAGGCGATTTCGCTCATTTCGCTGTCTAGGAACAGGCACACACTGTTTCGACCTGCTGCTTTGGCTTCATAAAGTGCTAAATCGGCGCACTTGTAGTTAAGAGCAGGGTCGTTGGTCAGGTTGGTAATTCCACCACTGACCGTCACCACGTTATCGAGCTCAATACTGACTGCGATTCTCAATCTGTTAAGTACATACTCAGCTTCTTCTGTTGTGGTATGAGGCAGAATAACGCCAAACTCTTCGCCACCAATACGAGCCACAAAATCAGTTTCTCGGCACTCTCGTTGTAATACTTGAGCAACGGTTTGAATGACGCGATCTCCATAATCGTGACCAAATCTGTCGTTGATGCGTTTGAAGTGGTCTATGTCCAAAATCGCTAAACAAGACTGTTCGCGAGTAGGGTAACGATTAACACGAGAGCACTCATCTCGCAGCTCAAGATCGAATTTACGGCGGTTCCAACACCCAGCTAAGGCATCTTTTTCACTCAGGTTTCTCAGTTTGTTTTCTAGCTCTTTGTGTTTACTTATATCCACAAATGAAGCGACATAAAACTGAATCACGTCTTTCGAGTCTTTAATGGTTTGGATTCGCAATATTTCCGTGATCAAAGACCCGTCTTTACGACGATTAACCACTTCGCCTTCCCACATGCCTTTCTCTTTGATGATGCTCCACATCTTGATGTAGAACTCTTCGTTGTAGCGACCAGAGGCAAACATGGACGGTTGGCGGCCTTTTACGTCTTCTAACTCGTAGCCACTCACACGGGTGAACTCTTGGTTTACTTTGATGATTCGGTTGTTACTGTCGGTAATCACCAAGGCAGACATGCCATTCATTGCGGCCTTAGCAAGTTGGCTCTCGATACTGTTCTTCTTGTGGTTGCTGTTCCACAATACGAAGCCAGCGGAGATCATCGAAATCAAGAAAGACAAGGTGATGATCTGAACGACGATCGCTTGTTTTTCTTGTCGGTATTGACTGCTGAACTGCTGATTTTCAATGTGAAGAACCATGTAAATAGGGCCTTCAAACTGTTTGATTTTAGGGCTGATGTCGGAATGAAAATACCAGTTCTCACCATCGAAATAGCTCGAAGATGTCTTGTCTTGAATCGCAGTCCAAAGCTCAGGGTATAACTTTGCGTAAGTCTGCTCTGAACGTGATTCAATTACATGTCCGAAAGATTCCGTAGGATCCGGCCCCATGATTATGTGTCCGGTTTTGTTGAGAATAATAGGAACAGCAGAAGATGCACCAATTTGATAGTGAAGGCGCTTATAAATCTCAAGCATGTTCAGGTTTGCGATGAAGTAACCAATAATGCGGTTGTTTTCAGCGACTGGCGTCATAATGCGTAGCGCTGGAATCAAAGGGCGAACGATCTCTCCGTTTTCGACTTCAAGATCAATACCGCGAGAGCTAATCTCACCAATCTTTAATTGCTGTAGTACCTCATAGTAATCACGCGAAGACTTGTTCTGCAGTTCACTATCTGGAACCACGATTGCTTGATTGTCTTTATAATTAACGCGAAACACTTCGTTGCCAGCTAGATCGAGGTAACGAAGATGGGAATAGTATTTTTGGCCACGAGCTAACATCACCCAAAGATCTTGCAGGGTTTCTTTATGGATAATAGAAGGTTCTCGAATCGCTCGGAGTAGTGTTTGAGAGTCGGCGATTGAAGGAACAGAGTTAGAGATTTGCTCAACAATAACAGCGAGTTCATGAAAGCTGTATTCGATTTGATTTTGGCTAGACTGCTTAATATTTAGAGTGTGCTGAGCATCAATTCTGTCAAGTTCAGAATTGATGTAGAGGGCAGGGACTAGTCCTAGGGCAAAGATGGTACATAGAAATTGGCTGACTAGTTTTTTTATACTTGTATTCATCACTGTCCTCAAAGAATCAGCGCAATACTATATATTTTATAGGGTTTTTAATGTGATCTTGACCGAGAAGTTAAGACAAGATTCGCATATAACTACGATTTAAGTGCAACTTCTTGCACTTAAGCTTGATTGCTCAATATAGAACGATGTTCCGAAATATTAGCCAAATTAGTCGCGATTAATTGCCGCTTATCTAACTAAGGACAGCTAGCTTAGGCCTACGATATTTCCATTACTATCAATATCTAACGACATGAACGCCGGTTTGTCAGGCAAGCCTGGCATGGTCATCACATTGCCGCACAACGCGTAAATAAAACCAGCACCAGCACACAATTTTAGTTCTCTAACGGGCACGTCAAATTGGATTGGTGCACCTTTTACGTGTGCTTCTGTCGAGATCGATAATGGTGTTTTTGCTAAACAAACCGATAGGTCGTTATAGCCATGCAGTTTGAATTCGGCCAGTTGTTTTTTAGCCAGTGGAGATAGCGTAATACTTGCTGCGCCATAGCCAACTTCAGCGACTGCCATCAGCTTTTCTTCTAGGCTTTGCTCTGAGTGATACAAAGGCTTAAATCCACTCTGTTTTTGGCAAGCTTTTACCACGGCGTGAGCCAGTTGAGTCGCCCCTTCGCCACCTTGACCAAATGCTTCGCTTACTTCAACGCTAACGCTTGGATCGAAGTCGGTGATCATCTGTTTCAAAGCATCGAGCTCTTGAGCTGAGTCTTGTGGGAATCGGTTAATCGCAACAACTGTAGGCACTTGGTATTGCTTAACGTTAGTGATGTGCCATTTTAGGTTCTCAAACCCTGCAACAAGCGCGTCTTGGTCATCATTAAAGATTGAATCAGGTAACGGAGTGCCCGGTCTCAAATCGTATAAACCAGAGTTAGCCTTTAATCCACGTAAGGTTGCGACAACCACAGCGCAATCGGGCTTCTTGTTCGACGCTTTCGCTTTTATGTTGCACGCTTTCTCAAAGCCCATGTCTGAGCCGAAACCACCTTCAGTTACCACAAAGTCACTCAGCTTTAACGCTATTTTATCGGCAATAATTGAAGAGTTACCATGTGCGATGTTCGCGAAAGGCCCGGCGTGAATTAGGGTAGGAACGCCTTCAAGGGTTTGCATCAATGTTGGTTCAATAGAATCCTTCATGGTCACGGTCATTGCGCCTGCAACGTTGAAGTCATCTGCGGTTAGCGGCAAGCCTTGTTTGTTGTAAGCAAGTACCACTCGTCCGATGCGCTTTCTCAAATCTTGAAGGTCATTGGCTAGAGCAAGAATGGCCATTAGTTCAGAAGCGGCTGAGATATCAAATCCATCTTCTCGCTCAAAGCCGTTAATTGTTTTGTCTGCTTCGTTCTTGCCAACCGTGATCATGCGTAATGCGCGATCATTATGGTCAAGTACACGTCGCCAAACGATTCTACTTGGGTCGATATTCAGTGCTTTTAAGCCTGAGCGCGTTTCAAAGGCGTCTAACCCTTCACGCTGTTCATGATACAAACGTGCATCAATGGCGGCGGAGGCGAGGTTGTGAGCGGCCGTAACAGCATGAATATCGCCCGTGAGATGCAGGTTTAATTGTTCCATAGGGGCAACTTGAGAGTAACCACCGCCCGCTGCGCCGCCTTTTACACCAAATACCGGGCCCATTGAAGGCTGACGAATGCAGGCCATTGCAGATTGGTTAATCTTTGCGAGGCCTTGTGCTAATCCGATAGTAGTGACGGTTTTGCCTTCACCAAGAGGTGTCGGTGTGATCGCCGTGATTACGACTAACTTACCATCTTGTTGGTTGGCGAGGCGTTCAAGTGATGTGAGAGACACTTTAGATTTGAATTGCCCTAATGGCTGATGTTCGTTGTGGTGCAGGCCAGCTTGCTTGGCAACCTCACTGATGTTTTTAAGGGGAGTAGAGCGACAAATATCAATATCAGACAGCATATTTGATCCTTATATCAGAACCGAAAGGTGGTACGTAAACGTTTGCGTGGCGATAGTACTGTATAAATTTGCCAAGTAAAGGCAAACCACACGAATTATGTGCTGGAAGATAACAGATCTAAAGAGTCATTGCGCGAGATCAAATCTTAAACGAGCAAAATATTCGATATGATTAACTTCAGCTGCCGTTATATTGGTGTTGAATACAAAAAGGGCTGCATATAGCAGCCCTTCAAGGAATGGGTAATCTCACTTGGCGTTAACCTTTAAGAGGTAACTGCCTAATATGGTCGATTAACGATCCCAGTATGTTTCTTCTAAGCTATCTTCGCGTTCAGGTAATGCACGAGAAAGGCGAGGAGAGTGCTGAGTCAACACTTCGTAGCTTACACGGTTTGCGTACTTACAAATTTGAGACAGTGAAGAGTAAGTTAGACAAGTGTGCTCGTGTTTCTCTGAGTTTGGTACATTCACGTGGTGGTAGCTATTTGCTGCCATGTCGTGAAGTAGTGCTGAAAGTGCACCATCGCCAGCGCCATTGGTATTCTTAATCTCAAGTGGGCCACCTAGGTAAGGGCCAATGTGAGAGTACACTTTTACTGGGTCTTTACAGTCTTGCTTACGCATCGCACGGCTGAATTCGTATTTATTGAACTCAGGGATGTTACCCGGTAACAATGGCAGTGTGGTTTCGCGTTTCGCTGGTTCGTCAGTGTAACCTGCCATGTATAGACCAATAGGACCTGCAGTACATAGAACTAGGTCAACCCACTCAAGTGCCTTGTTAGCAGCCAATAGAGGATCTTTTTCACCCGTTAGCGCTTCACCTTCATCTTCGTTCATCGCGACGATGGTTACGTTTTCTTTCAGGTATTCTTGCCACCATTCAGCGTTGCCTTCGATCACATACTTAGTACCAAGTGTTAGTACAACAGGCACATTGTGCGCTTTCGCGTATTCAATCGCTTTTTGTACCGCTTTTGGCATCGGGTCTTCAGGTTTGCCACGCATTAGGTATGACGACACAACCAATGCAGAAGCTTTCTCGAAGACTTTTTCAGGAATGCTTTCTGGAAGAAGTTGGTTCATGTGGCCTTCGTTGATTGCAAACGTACGTTCGCCATCTTCAGAAATCAGCGTGTAACAACGACCAATTGGACCATCAACAGTTTGAAGGTGGTTTAGATTCATACGAGAAGAAGTGCGGCAAAGGTAACGATAACCAAATGAGCCAACTTCAATCTTCTTAGACATTACGCCAAGCAGGACAGATTTGCTGTCCGCAAGTACGGAATAGTTGTGCAGTGTGTTGCCGATAGTATCGCCAGGATATTGATGCGTGATCAAACCGCGCTCAACTAACTCTTCATACAGCGCATCTGCTTTACTTTCTTCCAATACCAGTGAGTGACCTTTACTCAGCTCGTATTTTTCTAGGAACTCGTTGTCAACACGGGCTTCGATATCAACAATCGTTTGGCCAACACCCACAATCGTTGCGCGGTGAAGCTTAGGCGTTTGTTGAATTTGGTTGACCAACGGATCACGTGCGTGAGTTGGAAAGTAGTGCTTAGATTTACGCTGTCCAGGAAACTTCATATGAAAAATACAGTGAAAAAATTTTGCCGCATGATATCACATTTTGTTTCTGTTTCTTTCATTTTTATTACATTTTGAATCACCTGCACAATGTCTGTACAGGTGATTCAACTAACTATATGTTTGAAACTACTCGGTTGGCTGTACTAACGTCGCTGGATCAACGTAAGCCTCTGTACCCCATAGTGGAACAGTTGAAAGGCTGTGTTTGAAGCTACCTTCTGTTTCTTTGGTGGTGTAAGACAAGTAGAGCAGCGACTGATTCTCTGCATCGTAGATACGACGAACCTTCATTGTTTTAAAGAAGATACTTTTCGATTGCTTGAATACCACTTCGCCAGACTTACTCTTGTCTATTTGAGCAATCATTTCTGGTGTAATTTCACCTGTTTGACGACAAGATATAGAGCTATCACTTGGATCAGAAAGGCTAAGGTTTGCTTCGATTGATGCGATATGACAGGTAACACCCGCGATCTTATCGTCATCTAATGAAGACATCTTGATATCCTTCATTGTGAAGAAACCCAGTGAGACGTCGCCAACCTCGTTGTCCGAACAGCCAGCTAACATTGTCACGATACCTGCTGCTATTAAGGCTTTTTTCATAAGAAGTCCTTTTTATTTATATAGTTCTGTTTACTATAAGGATATTGAAAGCTTGGATACGAGTGTAGAGCTTTTCGTTAAGTTCTTAAAGGATGTTGTTGGATAATGAAAAATATGAAGCATTTAAAGTACTTGTTGGCCTTGGTCATGCTCTGTATGCTCTCTGCTTGTAGCTCGGCACCTCAGCCGACCGTATGTCTTCCAAATAACTGCGATATTTGGGGATACTAACCGTAGGTACTAAAAGAATGAATAACGAAATACCTGAAATTGCACACAAGAAAAACCAATGGCTATTTAGTCAGCTCGATATTGCTTACCCCGCAAAAGAGAGCCTCCTCGGCCGTGAACTTTATCAAAGCAAACTTCCATCCAAGACATACCAACTCCTAGCACAAGATCAAACTCCTTCCCAAATTGATGAACTGCATAAAGTCGATTTCCATAAATTGACCGTGCTATTTTCACTCAACCAAGCAAGCGTTTACCAAGATGAAATCGAAAGGGCACACATGCTTGAGTTCTTGAGCCAAATTATGCTTTCTGACGATCATGTATTATATATTGGTACTCAAAACGGTGAAGTTGTGGCGAGCGCTATCGTCACAGAAGCGGATGGTTCCCTATTGATCTCGGATGTCGTTGCTGAAAATGGTCAAAGTATCAACAACTTTGCTAAGCAGTTACACGATTTTTGGGCACAAGATCATGCTTCTTGCGATAAAGTATGGATCGAGAACTAAAGATTCTTTGACAAAGCGTTAATCTAAGTACAATACCCCGTCTTATTTAAAGGGTATTGTATGTACAAGCTATTGATATCAATCGCTGTATTATGTGTTAGCGCTTATTCTTCACTCAGTTTTGCTAACGACTGGGATATTAAACGCATCCTAGTTTTACACTCATACGAACCTTCTTATCAATGGACTGCTGACTTCCAAAAAGGGATAGACAGTGCGTTCAGCCAGTCTCAAACCGAAGTTAAACTCTCAATAGAGTATTTGGATTCAAAGCGTGTCCACAGCCCAGAGTATTACGACTCTCTCGCGAACTACTTACGTGCGAAGTATGCAGGTTATAAATTTGATGGCGTAATTGCGACGGACGATAACGCAGCCAATTTTCTTGAATCTCTGCCTAATTTGATTGATCGCTCCACACCTGTCGTTGCAGCCGGCATCTATGATTTCAGCACCGACATGTACGCGGTGTCTGACAGAGCAACTGTGCTTTACGAGAACGATCAGATAGACGTTAATATTAAGCTGATCTCCAAATTAAGACCTAATCTAAAGAATCTCTATTTTGTAAATGATTACAGTGTCACGTCTGAATTGATTCATAAAGAAATGAACAAAATGATGGCTGAATTTTCAAATATCAATCTCGTAGAAATTCGCGACTTGTCGCTGGAGCATACGAGCCAATTTTTGGAAGGGATCTCTGCGGACGATGCGGTATTGCTCAGTCATTACAACACCGAGTTAAAGCAAGGGGTTTATCACACTTACCAAGAGATTGCGGATACGTTGTCAAAAGCGAGTGCTGCTCCGGTGTTTGCTTTATGGCAGTTCTATATTTCGGGTGATGTACTCGGTGGTTACGTTAATCACTCACAAAGCATGGGTGAACAGGCCGTCGATGCGTTGGATAAATACCTTCCACTTGGTTTTACTACACCGTTAATTCCCGGAGACAACAAACGTTTTGTATTCAATTACCCTGCAATGAAGAGATACGGGATTAGTGGAAACGCGTTACCTGACGAAGCGGTTTTCATTAACGAGCCTTCATCCTTTATTCGCAAAAACTTCCAGTTGTTATTGGGGCTGTCGATGGTGATTGCGGGTTTGAGCCTGATCATCTTGATGCAATTTGTCACTCTGCGCCAAAAGAAAGAGTTGGCGAATAAGAACAAACGAATCTTAAAGCTTCAGAAACAGACCTTGAATATCCAAAAGGATATGATTCATGTTCTCGGAGAGGCAATTGAAACCCGCTCTGGCGAAACTGGTAATCACGTTAAGCGTGTAGCCAAGTTGTCTGCACTGCTTGCTAAGTATCGTGGCTTGAGCCATCGCGAGGTCGAGATGATTGAGATCATCAGCCCAATGCACGATGTGGGTAAGATTTCAGTCCCTGAATCAATCTTGGATAAACCTGGGAAATTAACCGACCAAGAGTGGGAGGTGATGAAGCTTCATACTACGGCTGGCTATAACTTACTAAAGAGCGGAGCGGGTGATATTACCAACCTCGCGGCAATCATTGCTAACGAACATCACGAGCGTTGGGATGGTGCTGGATACCCGAATGGAAAAGTGGGTGATGAAATACACCTGTTTGCTCGTATCACTGCCGTAGCCGATGTGTTTGATGCGCTGCTTAGTGCACGTTGCTACAAAGAACCGTGGCCGTTAGATATGGTGGTCGATTTGTTTGAGCGAGAGTGTGGCTACCAGTTTGATCCTCAGCTAACTAAATTGCTACTGAAACAC
Organism: Vibrio sp. 10N.261.51.A3; assembly: GCF_041471965.1. NCBI lineage: Bacteria > Pseudomonadati > Pseudomonadota > Gammaproteobacteria > Vibrionales > Vibrionaceae > Vibrio > Vibrio sp. 10N.261.51.A3. Next base: position 43,705 of record NZ_JBFRPK010000012.1, on the reverse strand, counting down.
TTATCCGAGTTTGTCGCTATCCGAGATTCGTACCCCGATACTGGAACTGTAGAATATGCGTCTTCACCTTCGTTTGAAGCTAAGGTCTTAGAAGAGTCGGTTGTTAGCTAACCGTTGCTTTATCTGAGTGGCCTATACGTCTTGGCTTCTTTATCTATTCACCACGATCCGGCTAGGAAGTAGTGATTTATATTTCCCCTGAAATTGAGTCACTTATGTAAACCTCGCAGTCTTTGATTTCGTAGAATCTGGGGTCATTTGATGAAAACTGTTGCTTATGCTGAGCGATAAAGTGATCAACTCCATATTTCGCGAAGAGAAATAAGCCTGTATCTGCAAACTGTTACCTCAATCATCTCGCGCATTGAAAGAACACTATAGGATAAAACTTGGATTCAATCTGAGTGAGATACCTATGCGGTTAGAACAGACTAAATGTGTGATTTTCGATTGTGACGGAACACTTATCGATAGTGAAAAGCTGTGCTGCCAAGCTTTGGTGAACGTTTTCACTGGCTTTGGAGCGGAGCTAAACGTCAACGACTGCTATGCGCACTTTCAAGGCGGGAAGCTAGCCGACATCTTAATGGATACACAAGAACGTCTTGGGTTATCTATCTCGATTGATACACTTGAGCCGTTATATCGCAATGAATTACAAGCACTGTTCCAGCGTCATTTAAAACCGATGGATGGCGCTATCGAACTTATTGAATTCCTCAAACAACAAGACATCGAGTTTTGTATTGCTTCCAATGCACCGAAATCTAGGGTTGAATCTTCATTGGCGATGACAGGCATGCTAGACGACTTCAAAGGCAAAGTGTTCTCAGCTTTTGATGCTAACAGCTGGAAGCCAGAGCCTGATCTAATCATGTACACGGCCATGAACATGGGCTTTCTGCCAAATGAGTGCATCTACGTGGATGATACGTTGAAAGGGATTGAGGCTGGTGTTCGCGCGGGTATCCAATCGTTTCGATTACGCCCGAGTATTGATGAAGCAATCGTAGATCCCGAAGCCGACTCAGCAGAACTCGCGGCTCAGGATATCTACAGTTTAGAAGAAATTTCAGTTTGGATTAATGGCAAGCACTGCTCAAATGGTGGTATATCGAATTCTGCAGCTTTGGTGGGGTAGAGCTTAGTTGAAGGCTGACTACCTTACTAAATTGTTTGGTGTGGAAACCGCAAGATGCACAAGTAAACTTTTCTCCACTTTCTGAAAGCAGATACTCGTCGTGTTGGCATAAAGGGCATGTAATGTCGTCGGTGTTTGGTGTTTCTGTTTTATTCATTATGTGTCACCTGCAGCAAGGGGGTAAGCGAAAAAAGACCCGTTCAATTAGATTACTCCTAAGCTCGAATATTAGACAGTTCTGACACTTCTTAATCTCTCCTTTGCGACTTGCTTCATGGTAATTGATAATGTCATCGTTATTGACCATGGTTTTTGTAATGTTATTAAACAAAAGCCAAAAAGAAAGGACCCATTACGAGTCCTCATTAGTTTGTTTTCAATTCACGCCGCTAGTTCACCAGTTGATCCTTAAGTTCGGTAGCGTGCCAATGTCTGAGATAGAGAAACCGACGCTTCTGTTAGCCTAGATACGCCATTTGAAGAATTCTGAGCCACGTCTTTAATCACATCGGATTGGCTTCGAATATCGTTAAGCTCTGCTGCAATCGTATTGGCAACGTTACTTTGCTCATCGGCTGATGTTGCGATTTGGATACTCATGTCCATTAGTGCTTGAGCTGAATCTGCAATCGAGTTTACGTCGTGACCAATGTTTGAAATCAACTGGCTACTGGTTTGCGCTTGGTCAACCGTCTGTTCGGTGATCTTCGCGATATTTTGGCTCTCTTGCTGTAAGCGTTCAATCATCGCTTGGATTTCTACAGTAGCCGACTGAGTGCGGCTTGCCAGTGTTCTTACTTCATCAGCAACAACAGCGAAACCTCGGCCTTGCTCGCCCGCACGAGCGGCTTCAATCGCGGCATTTAAAGCAAGTAAGTTAGTTTGCTCTGAAATAGCATTGATCGTCGTGATGACCTCGTTAATTTGGCTCGTATTCACATTCAAGCTAGTAACAGAAGATGAGGTTTGCTCAATCAAAGAAGAAAGGGTGGTGATTTCCGAGATTGCCTGTTGAACCTTCGCATGGCTATCGTTGATTTGCTGCGCGTCTTGTTCTGTTTGTTCAGTTGAGCGTGCAGAGATGTTAGAGACTTCATTTGCCGAAGCTGTCATCTGATCCATTGCTGTCGCTACAGAGTCTAGAGAGGCATTTTGGCTCATGATTTGTGTTTCGCTGCGCTTCATCTCAGTTTCGAAAGAAGCCGATGTTTCGCTTAGCGTTGCTGCACTGTGGTTTACGTTGTTGACTAACTCACTAAGCGTGTCCATTGAACGGTCAAGCGCACAACCAATCGTGCCGAACTCATCACGGCCAGGGTGGAAGCCAAGGCGTGATGTTAAGTCACCATCACCAATCTTTTGAGTCGTTGAATAAAGAACCCAAAGTGCGCCGCCTAGGAAAGTCGCTACCCAGTAACAGAAAAGACCAAAAGGCACACACCACAAGAAGCTCAGTAATAAAGTGTACAGTGCTTGCTGCTTTTGATTCTGTATATCGTTAGTTGAAACGGTAAGTGAGTAGTAGTTGCCATCTTGTGCGAGTGCTGTGGCAGTCACAGAACCATTATTTGAAATAGTGGTTTGTTGAGCGCGAGTTTGCTGGCTAACAGAGCGAACAGATGCCGGGGAATCTGATGCTGATAAAATGCCTTGCAGTTGATACTCGACCTGCTGTTTTGCAGTTACGTCAATGTGTTCCATTTTGTTGACGTAGTTCAGTCCAGCTAGGCTTGCCAGAGCGGCAAAAAAGATTAAGAAAATGACCCAAAACTTGTCGTTGATCGACATCTTAATAAACAGTTTGTCTATCGTTCGAAATTGTACTTCTTTCATAAAAACTCCACGGTAAATCCTTTACCGTGGACTCTAAATAACCGACCTCAATAAAAATGTGACTTAAATCGACTAATTGTGAAAATTAATGATAGTGATATGTCATTTATGAGATCTGAATCAAGTAAATTAGTTCTGTATAGGTTTATTAGCCTAAAGAAGGCAGTAACCCTACTGAAATAAGAACTTGAATCGCAATGATAAATACGCCAACGCTACCTGCTAAAAACAATGCTTTGCTACCGCCTAACACTTGGTAACTGGCTTCTGAAGATTGTGGTTTGACAGAGAAATCAGTGTAACGAACCTTGTAGACCATCACTGTTGGTAACAGAATCGCGAGCACTGAAAGTGCAATGGCTGCGTAGCCTAAAGCCATGATGAAGCCTTGTGGGTAAAATAAGGCAAACCCCAGTGGCGGTAAGAAGGTGATAGCAGCTGTCTTAACACGTTTTGCGTTACCTAGTTTCTTGCTCAGTGAGTCGCCCATGAATTCAAATAAGCCCAAGCTCACACCAATAAAAGATGTCAGCAGTGCAAGGTCTGCAAACACACCGACGATCACGCTTAGGTTGGATTGATGAACCGTTTGCGATAGCGAGACTAATAGCGCGCCCAAGCTTGTGTCAGACAACAACTGCTCTTGGCTAATCACGCCCAAAGTAACACTTTGCCAGAAAACGTAGATAACCAGAGGCAGTGCCGAGCCAATAATCATTACCTTACGTAAAGAACGAACGTCACCATCTAGGTATCGAACAATTGATGGGATGCTGCCGTGGAAACCAAAAGAGGTAAACACAACCGGAATAGCCGCAACAATAAGGCCTTGCTGTAAAGGCATGCTCATTAAGTATTGAGAGGTAATGTTTGGCGCTAGGAAGCTGAGTACCAAAACCATCGCGATAAGCTTTAAGCCAAACAAAACGCGGTTAACTTTATCAACACTGTGTGTACCAATCGTAACAACGCCGGCAACTAATAGGGTAAATAGAAGCGTGGTGATTTGAGCATTAAGTTCGATACCCGCGATATCCGAAATTCGTTGGTTAAATTGCGCACCGCCGCCAGCTATGTATGCCGCACACAGAGCGTAGAAAAGAAACATCACCGCGAAGCTCGCAATCCACTTTCCTTTTGTCCCCAAAATGGTATGAGCTAACGTGTGTAGGGTAGCGTCAGATTCTGCGAATTGGTGAAGCTCTACCATTAATAGCGCAGTAAAAGCCATTAACGCCCATAAACCCAGCATCAAGAAAAGTGAAGTTGAAAAGCCAATACCTGCAGAAGCAAGTGGAAGAGCGAGCATGCCAGCACCAATGGTTGTGCCTGCAATGATCAAAGTACTACCAAAAACCTTTGATTTATTCATTGTATATAATTCTTTACGTTAGGGTGTGTTTTCATTGTAATTCTTCTAGCTTAAGCGCATAAACCCAAAGAATATCTCGATTTTGAAGTATTCTGATTGAGTTTAATTCCAAATGCAATTCTTATTGTAATTAAAAACATCCACTGTAAATTAATATTTACATAAAGGGGCGTTGCAGCATTCAAATGAGCAAAGCAAACGTTTGACCATGATCGGTTTCAAAATTTACGAGTAATTTGTTGTACTTGGTGTAAGGTGGCAGTACATATGTCGTTCGCGTATACCCTTTAACGCAAAAAAGCGTTAATGATCGCGAGTAGCTTTAAGCTATGAATATGAAATGGGTAGAGTAGAGTGCGTTCATCAAAGTGACATAATATAAGTCCAAGATGGTGCACTAGTTAATCGGACATCATGTCCACATCAAGGAATAGAGGGGGCACAATGAGTGACCAATCTTATAATGACGAAAGTCTAGAGTTGTTAGATGCTATGGAAATTGGCATTGATTTGTCTGACTATGAGCAGACAGTGAAACAGTTAGCAGAAGAGCTTTTCAAGTCTTCGAACTAAGCTTTTAAGATCTTTAATTCAGTTTCAACTGAAACGTTTTAAAGCTAAAAGTTTTCTTAGCTAAAGCTTCTCAAAGCAAACAATTCTAAACTGAGCAAATCGTATTCGCTCACACGTCATACCAAAACTATCCTCATTAAAGTTCGCGAAGATAAACGAGTACGTTTACCATGTTACTTAGTTCTCGATACTTTAATGAGGTTCAATGAACTTTCTCGCACACCTTCACATCGCCAAGCACTGTAACAGTAACTTAGCAGGTAACCTGTTAGGTGATTTTGTTAAAGGCGACCCTAATAAACACTATTCTGATTCCCTTTCTGACGGTATTAGGCTTCATCGATTTGTTGATAGCTATACTGATCGTCATGATGTATCTCGTTCTGCAAAATCACTTTTCTCAGACCAAACACGACGCTTTGCGCCTATCGCACTCGATGTGTTTTGGGATCACTGCTTAGCCAATCATTGGGCTCAGTTTTCACAGCAGACATTAGAACGTTTTTGTTTAGATAGCCATGAGCAGATCTTTGAACATCAAGAGCCACACTGGCCAGAAAATTTCGTTATGGTTCATCAGAAAATGGCTGAGCATCGATGGTTAGAGAGCTATCAAGACATGTCGTCTATAGAGGTGGTATTGCAGCGAATGGCGTTGAGAAGGCCTAAGCTCGGTATGCTCGAGGCATGTTACGATGACCTCGAACGTCACTACGATACGTTGCAGTGTCACTTTAATGAGCTTTATCCCAACGTTTTAGAAGAAGCGAAGCAGTTTAATGCGCTTCAAATGAAGAAAAATCAAAAGGAAAGGTAAACAGCGTAATGCAGGTTTGCTACAATCCGCGCCTATTTAATCTTTGAGCATCATACTATGTCTGAATCTACAAAATCTTTTAACCAACTAGGATTATCTGAGCATCTTCTTGCCACGCTGTCTGAGCTTAATTTTACGGCTCCTACCAGTGTTCAAGAACAAGCGATTCCATTGGTATTAGAAGGCAAAGATGTACTTGCTGGTGCTCAAACGGGTACAGGTAAAACGGCCGCGTTTGGTTTACCGATTATTCAAAGATTAATCGAGACAAAAGACAATGTTATTCCGAACCCTAAGCTCGTTCGTGCGCTTGTGTTAGTACCAACTCGTGAATTGGCACAACAGGTTTTCGATAACTTAACTAGCTACGCAAAGGGCACCGACATTAAAGTCGTGGTGGCTTACGGCGGCGTTAGCATGAAGGTTCAAACTGATAACCTACGCGGTGGTGCAGATATCCTGGTCGCGACGCCTGGTCGTCTTATTGATCACATGTTCACTAGAAACATCATGTTGAGCCAAACGGAAGTACTGGTACTGGATGAAGCTGACCGTATGTTAGATATGGGTTTCATGCCTGACATCAAACGTATTCTTTCTCGCATGAATGAAGTGCGTCAAACCCTGTTCTTCTCTGCAACGTTTGATAACAAAATCAAAGCGATTGCACACCGTATGATGCAAAAGCCAAGTGAAATTCAAGTTACGCCAAAAAACAGCACCGCTGAAACCGTAACACAGATGGTTTACCCGGTAGATAAGTCGCGTAAAAGTGAATTGTTAGCGTATTTGATTGGCTCAAAAAACTGGCAACAAGTGTTGGTGTTCACAAAGACCAAGCAGGGTACTGATGCTCTCGTTAAAGAGCTAAAGTTAGACGGCATTAAAGCGGCATCAATCAATGGCGATAAGAGCCAGGGTGCGCGTCAAAAAGCCCTGGACGATTTCAAGTCAGGCAAAGTTCGTGCGTTGATCGCAACCGACGTGGCAGCTCGTGGTATTGATATCCAGCAGCTAGAACAAGTTGTGAACTATGACATGCCATTCAAAGCCGAAGATTATGTTCACCGCATTGGACGAACTGGGCGTGCAGGTAACAGCGGTTTAGCGATCTCTTTGATGAGTCAAGATGAAGCTTACCTATTGGGTGACATTGAGCGATTACTTGATACGCGCTTGCCTCAAGAGTGGCTGGAGGGCTTTGAACCAAGCCTAGAAAAAGATCTAGCCCCCGATCGTGGTGGTCGCAGCAAGAGCCGTTCATCAGAAAAACGTAAGATGAAAGCAAAGCTTAAGATTCATCAAAATCGCGGTAAAGCTCGTCGCTAAAAAGCTGGACAAAGCTCTAGTTTAAAGATCTCTACATATAAAAATGCGCCGTTGCAGTTAGTTCTGTAACGGCGCATTTTTGTTTCAAGTAAATCAAATTACGACCAAGGAAGATAAAAACACTGGATTAATGATGTTCTTGGTTGCACTTCCATACACAGGGCACTTCATAAATCAGCTCTTCAATCGAGGTTGGATTTAGAACCCACTCTTCACCAATATTGAACTTGCTTACCATCTGCGTGTTGAAAAGGTGCCAATGCTTAAGTAGGGCGTCTTCGGGTGAGGTGACCATATCACCTTCATTCCAAGTGCTTTCCATAAAGGGAGTGAGACATACTGCTCCGTGCGCATACATGATCATTTGCCACTTAATCTCATAAATGTTGATCAAGCTCTCTGGATTCGCATCGTTATACTGTTCAGCTAACATGTTGATTTCTTTTTCGACATCGCCAACATTGTCGATAAAGTAATCGACCAAGTTATCTTTTTGACGAACAGAGTCAGTGATAAGTTGCATCGGTTTTCGTGAGTGAATCATGTTGCTAAAGAGGCGCATACTAAATAAATAGATAGTAATGTTTGGTGCGACGCCTTTTGGTAACTCTTCCATAATCTTAGCAATATAAGACTGAAAATAGGCGTGTAAACAATCGCTTATCGCATGCCAGATTTTTTCTTTGCTGCCAAAGTGGTGGCGAATAAGGCTATGCGATACACCGGCTTTCTCACTGATGTTACGAAGCGAAACGCTATCATAACCCTGCTCACAGAACATATCCGCAGCAACACCCATGATCAAAAATCTAGTCTCTTCAGCGTCTTTTGCGCTTCTTCTACCTTGTTTCTTTTCGGTCATCTTCATTTCACATAATTACCTGATTACAACATTCTACACTGTTTTTACTGAAATAAAAAATACTGCACAAGTGGAAAGTAAAGCTTGAGAATTATTTAATATTAAATATACTGCCCGCCTGTGTAATAAATCATAATAATTAAACGGAGAGGCATCATGCAGTTCAATTTGTCGATCAATGCCATATCGAGCAAGCGCATGGGAGCTGTTATTGCAGCACTATTGCTCGCAGGCTCTCTAACTGGATGTGACAAAGTTCAGTCAGAGGAAAATGTGCAGGTAATCAAGCCAGTCAAGCTGTTCGAAATCCCACAACAGACTGATATTGATCTCGATAGCTTCATTGCAAAGGTTGATGCAACCGACCGTGCGGCACTTTCTTTCCAAGTGGGTGGAGATATAGAAACCTTCGATGTTCGTATGGGACAAGAAGTGAAGAAAGGTCAGGTGTTAGCCGTATTAGACGCGACGGATTACCGTATTGCCGTTGACGCAGCCCAAGCTAAATTTGATCTGGCGAACAGCCAATACAAACAAGCTTCTGAGTTGTATGCGAAAAAACTGGTCAGTACCGATTACTACGACCAAGCCGTAAACACCTTTACTGCCGCTGAAGTTGAGTTGGACCAAGCAAAAACAAACCTTGGCTACACTACCTTAGTTGCTCCATTCGATGGCGTGGTATCGATGGTGTTTGGAAAGCAATATCAATTGATCGCAGAAAAGCAGCCTGTACTGAATATTTTGAATCACAGTGAAATGGATGTGACGTTTTCAATTCCAGTATCAAAGCTTGAAGACCGTTCTATTCAAGACCTAACGAGCTCAAACATGTGGGTTGTGATGGACAGCCACCGCGGCATTCGTATCCCGACTCGCTTTAAAGAAATCTCAACGCAACCAGATGAAGATACCAACAGCTACCAAGCGGTTGTGTCTATCGAAAAGCCAGAAGGCATCAATCTACTTTCTGGTATGACAGCGCAAGTTGAAGTTCAGAAAAGTAAATCTGACTACGGCATTGGTATTGTGGATTCAGCTTGGTTAAACAAAGACGTAGCCCATGGTGAACTATGGCGTTATAACCCTGACTCTCAACTGATTTCTAAAGTACAAGTCCTTCTTGATGAGCAAGGCAAGGTTATCGACGGATTGTCGTCTGGTGACCTTATCGTTGAAGCGGGTGTGGATGTGTTATCAGACGGACAACAAGTAAAAGCTTGGCTTCGTGAGGGCGGTATTTAATGAACCTTTCAAAATTATCAGTTGTTGTCGCGTCGGTTCTGTTACTTCAAGCCTGTAACAATGAAGCTGTTCACCGTGAACAACCACCTTTGTTGGTTTCTACCTTTGAAGTTGGCGCACCGCTTACTAATCAGTTCAGAAGTTTTAATGGACAGGTGATGCCAGCTGAATTGACTCCCTTGGCATTTAAGCTAGCAGGCGAAATCCAACAAGTCTTGGTAGAAGCCGGTGACAACGTCGAAAAAGGCCAGCTACTTGCAACCTTAGACAACGCAACGTATCTCCAAGATCTGACTGATGCTAACTCTCAATTCAAACTGGCGAGCAAGCAGTTGGCCCGTGGTACGGAGATGTTTGGTAGCAAGATGTTGTCGCAGTCAGAGTTAGACCAACTAACGGCTAACTATAAGCTGGCATCGGCGAATTTGGCAGCTGCAGAACGCAAGCTAAGTTACACAGAGCTTTTAGCGCCATTTTCCGGGACCGTTTCTACCGTGGACAAGCAACGATTCGAAAATACGACGCCTGGAGAAACACTACTGAGTGTGTACCAGAACGACAAGGTGTATGTGCGAATTCAAGTATCAGATTCGATCTTGGCGTCAATTAGCCCAGACATGCGTTCAAATAGCTATCGTCCTGAGGCGACCTTTGGCGGTCACACAGGCCAATATCCACTGACGTATCTAGAACACACCAGTGAACTGCACCCACAATCCCGTACCTACGAATTTTGGATGCAGATGCAGCAGCCTGAAAGTGAAATTCTGCCGGGCACGAGCGTTACGGTCAATGTAGATATGGCGAAAGCGGGCCTGAGCGATGTTCAAGGCTACCAATTACCAATGACAACGCTAGAAGCGGGCTCTGAAGCGAATCAGTTCTATGTGTGGAAAATGGAAGACGGACAAGCATTCAAAAGCGAAGTAGAAGTCGACAAGATCAGTGGCCAAGGCGCACTCATCGCTCATGGTGTTGAGCAAGGTGAGCTACTCGTAAATTCGAATTTAAGAAAACTCCGTGACGGAATCCAATTGTCAGGAAAAGCAGAATGAACATCGCAGAATATTCAATAAAGAACAAAGTAATCAGCTGGCTGTTTCTAGTCATTTTGGCCATTGGCGGTGTGACGTCTTTTGGTAATCTATCCCGTTTAGAAGACCCAGCTTTTACCATTAAAGATGCCATGATTATTTCAACTTACCCTGGCGCTACGTCGATGGAAGTTGAGGAAGAACTGACTTACCCCCTTGAGAAAGAGATAAGACAGCTGCCTTATATCGACAAGATCACTTCGACCTCGTCGAATGGCATGTCTCAAATCATGGTCAGCATGAAGATGGACTATGGTCCGGATGAGCTGCCTCAAATCTGGGATGAAATGCGTCGTAAGATCAACGACCTACAGCCAATGCTGCCGAGTGGTGTTAACTCTGTTCAGATCATCGATGATTTTGGTGATGTGTTTGGTGTGATGATCATGCTGACCGGTGATGGTTACGATTACGTTGAGCTCAAACAGTACGCAGATTACCTAACGCGTGAAATCGAACTGGTCGACGGTGTCGGTAAAGTAAGCATTGCAGGTGACCAACAAGAACAACTGTTTGTTGAGATGTCACTGGAACGCTTAGCCGCATTGAACCTAGATATGTCGACGGTTACGTCACTGCTAGCACAGCAAAACAGTGTGGTATCGGCAGGCGAGGTGATGCTGAATGGTCAAAGCCTTACGATCAAGCCAAACGGCACCTTAAGCACGGTTGAAGAACTAGAAAACCTGATCATTCATGGTCGCGATACAGGTAACCTGATTCGCTTGAAAGATGTCGCTGAAGTAACTCGTGGTATTCAAGAAAAGCCGGGCAATGTATTAACGTACAACGGTAAACCAGCAATCAACTTGGGTATTGCGTTCTCTTCTGGTGTAAACGTGGTTGAGATTGGTAAAGCACTGGATGCGGAACTGGATCGCCTAGAAAGCATTAAGCCAGCGGGTGTAGAACTGAATTACTTCTACAACCAAGCGCAAGAAGTAGACAAATCTGTGGCTGACTTCTTAATCAGCCTAGTTGAAGCGGTAGCCATCGTTATCATTGTATTGTTGTTCGCAATGGGCTTACGCAGTGGTTTGATCATCGGTTTGGTTCTTCTATTGACGGTATTCGGTACCTTCATCCTGATGGATTACAACGATGTTGAACTGCACCGCATCTCTCTGGGGGCACTGATCATCGCGCTGGGTATGCTGGTGGATAATGCGATTGTTGTCGTTGAAGGTATTTTGGTGGGCTTGAAGAAAGGCAAAACCAAGCTTCAAGCAGCGAAAGACATCGTCAAGCAAACACAATGGCCACTGTTAGGTGCGACCATTATCGCTATCACAGCGTTTGCACCGATTGGTTTGTCGAAGGATGCGACAGGCGAATTCATGGGTTCACTGTTTTGGGTACTGTGTTTCTCACTGTTTTTGAGTTGGGTAACTGCACTAACACTAACGCCATTCCTTGCCGAGATGTTGCTTAAAGAAGAAGACAAGGTTGATGAGAACGAAGACCCATACAAAGGCATCCTGTTTGTGGTATTCGGTGCGTGTCTGAAAGTAGCACTTCGATTTAGATGGCTTACTGTAGTTAGTATGGTCGCTCTATTAGCAGTTTCTGTCGTCGGTTTTGGTATGGTGAAGCAGCAGTTCTTCCCGCCGTCAAATACCCCAATGTTTTACGTAGACATGTGGATGCCAGAAGGCACAGATGTTCGTGAAACCATCAAGCAGACTGAAAAGGTTGAAAGCTACATTCGCCAGCAAGACAACGTTGAGTTTGTAACGACAACGGTTGGGCAGGGCATGCAACGTTTCGCTCTGACATACCAACCAGAGAAAAGCTATGAAGCGTACGCTCAGTTACAAGTAAGAACGACTGACCGCGACACCATGTTTAAGGCGTTAGAGACGCTAGACAAAGACTTAGCAAACGAATTTGAACAACCGACGTTCCAGTTCAAGTTGATTGAATTTGGTCCGTCACCCGCTTCAAAAATTGAAGCGCGTATTATCGGTGCCGATCCACAAGTACTGCGTAACATTGCAGTTGAAGTCGAAGACATCTTGCTTGCCGATCCAGGCTCTCGAAATGTTCGTCATGACTGGCGTGAACGCACTAAAGAACTTGTACCACTGTTCAACGAATCTAAGGCTCGTCGCCTAGGCATTTCAAAAACTGACTTGTCTGAGACATTACAGATGGCGTTTGGCGGTTACAACATCGGCCTACTGCGTGATGGTACTCATATGTTACCTATCGTGGCACGCCTGCCTGAAGAAGAGCGTTTTGATTTTGAATCACTAAACAATGTGAAGATCTGGAGCCCATCACTGCAAACCTACATTCCTGTAGAACAAGTGATTGATGGGGTTGAGCTTCAATGGTCTGAGCCACTGATTCAACGTCGTGACAGAAAGCGTACGCTAACGGTTCTGGCTGATCACGATGTATTAGGTGATGAAACACCAGCTAGCTTGTTTGCTCGCGTAAAACCAAAGGTTGAAGCACTCGATTTACCAGCAGGTTACAACATTAGTTGGGGCGGTGAGTACGAGAGTTCTAAAGATGCACAAGAATCTCTATTTGGTTCACTGCCAATGGGTTACTTGCTGATGTTTATCATCACTATGCTTCTGTTTAACTCGGTTCGTAAGCCACTTGTGATTTGGTTTACGGTGCCACTCTCTATCATTGGTGTTTCGATTGGTCTGTTAGGTACTAATATGCCATTCAGCTTCACAGCGTTCTTAGGACTATTGAGTCTAAGTGGCATGATTTTGAAGAACGGTATCGTACTGCTTGACCAGATCAACAGTGAGCTACAAACAGGTAAAGACCCATATTTAGCGGTTGTCGACAGCGCGATCAGTCGTGTGCGACCGGTATCTATGGCAGCACTAACAACTATCTTGGGCATGATTCCCTTGGTATTCGATGCATTTTTCGGCTCGATGGCGATTACCATCATGGCAGGCTTAGGCTTTGCTACCGTACTAACACTAATAGTAGTACCGGTGATGTTCGCTATTTTATATAGAATCAAACCGTCCACTGCGGGTTATTAGGGAATGATATAAAACAGATTCTTTTAAGCCAGCCCAGTCAAATTCGACTGGGCTTTTTTATACCTGTTGTCCCGTCCTGAAATGTGTTTACACGTGAGAGCGGCAAATAGGTACGAATAGATAAGCATTAAAAAAGCCGCTACCCAATGGGCAAGCGGCTTTAAGAACAATAGGGCGATTCTAAATTGCTAGCCGTATGTCTAATTCAATCGGCTTTGGCATGGCTAAGTGGTAGCCTTGATACATATTGAAGCCTAAGCCCTGCATCGCTTCGAGTTGTTGTTGGGTTTCAATACCTTCAATCACTGTCTTTGCGCCAATTTGGTTTGCAAGATCAAGTACTAACTCCATTTCTCGAGTGTCGCCTTGTTCAAAGTCCAACATAACCGAGCGATCTATCTTGATGATATGAGGGTTAATGTGACGAACGCGCTGTTCGGTTGATGCTTGTGTTCCAAAATCATCGACCGCTATTTGAAAGCCATTATCCGCAAGCGAAAGGGCGGCATCTTTCAAACGCTCTTCACTTTCTGCATTCAACTCTACCAACTCCATCACTATCTGTTCGCATGAAAGGTTAAGCTCGTGAAGGCGTTTAGCTAATAAGCTATCGCTGACCTTTTCTGCAGCAAACAACTCACCAACGTTTGGAAGAACGTTCAAAAATAGGTGTAAATGACGGATTGTCGATTGTGCGAAGTTACGGATATGAATCGCTCGACTCAACCTCTCGACATTGATTTTGTCTGTGCTTGAGGTTTCGTCGGAATGGAAGAAGTGATCAGGACGAACAATATCACCTTTGTTATTTGAAATGCGCACCAAAGCCTCGACACCTATTTGAGTCATAGAAGAGTCGAATATAGGTTGATAGACGCTTCTAAGCGTCAGGTCTTGGTATTTCGCAATAAACTGCATATCAGCATCTACGGATATACAGCTAATAAATTCACTTCTGTCTGATAAAATCATAGTCGCTAATAAAGAGGGGTTATTCAATGGCGGACGTACATGTCTCGGCTGTCACAATATTGACAGGTGTAAGTAAATTGTCAATTAATAAAAACTCATTTGTAGAGCCAATATTTAATTAAATATAATTAACGAAAAAACAGCATGATAATTGATATTAGTCATTAAAATTATTTATCATTCACCATTAATAATGATTATTGTGAATTTAATCTCTGAGTAATCTATCTCATATCAACATCAATCAATATAAGCTTTCAGCGTAAATACACCAGTTAAAAGTAGGGACAAAGCCCCAGGTTATGGGGGAATGTCAAAGTTGCAATATCAACAAGCAGCTCCGTTTGCATATAAATGATATCTACTTCTCAAAATATGAATGATGATCTGATAAGTTATTATTTTATTGAAGATAAACTTTGATTGATTATTGGGCAGGGCTTGATATGTGTTTCTATAAAATATTGGGATAGAGGTCTAACAATGTACTTTCAAAACTGAACGAAAAAGTTGACCCGTATTCCTACTGCCATTGAAGTACCGCATAAAGTTGCAGGTATTTACGAACCAGTTGTTGATTTCCTGACCGTTTTAAAGGGTGTCCAAATTTAATGAAGCAAGGGCTGATTTTAAAATTATTATTTAAGTCAGTAGCGAATTGAGAATCACTCTCTCTTAGCGTGATACCTTGTTGGCTATATTCCGTGATCTCGTCTGGGAGTTCACCCATCCACCAATGCAATAATTCACCACTGTTTTTACTTCGGCTAATCCAATGGTCGGAGACAATGATCAAAACGTCATTGGGTTGAATGGAAAATCCATACTCTTGTTGCCAATTATGGATGTCCAACATCAACTTTCTACGACAGGTTTTCCCGGCGCTCACCATATGATGACTGATCATCCAAACGGTACCGATTTCGGAAGATATTCGGAAGTGTCGAGGCGTTTCTCTAGAGGAAAGCATTTCAAGTGGGCTGATGTTGCTTGCATGATTAAAGCTAACGAAGGTGTGCTCCATTCGGCGGGCAAATGCCTTACCTATATGATGCTCACTGATCCCTTGATTGTGTACAGTAGGGTAGTGGCGTTCACAGAGCTTTAGGCAATCGTCTTGAAACTGATTAACGCTTTTAATCACTAGATCTAATAACAATGAAGTCCCTTATACACAGCTACTATCTTATTGATGGGCAATAGTACGGTAATTGCGGTTCCGTTACCTATCGTCAAAGTGCGAGTTCTTGATCTCTCTATCAAAATTAACCATTGCTGAGTGATTTTATGGATAGCACTGGCGCTCTACTGGTCTGTATTCTAAATTATGAGGAATTCTAGTTAGTTACCTCGACTATAGTCTAGTCAGCAAATCACAATTGATCTACTTACTCTTTATTTGGAAACATTCATGACCATTCAATTAGATTCGAAACAAAAGTCTGAGCTTACTCATACGCTCCAAAAGTACCTGCAAGATGAACTTGATGTGGAGCTTGGTCAGTTCGACACGGAATTCTTGGTCGACTTCATCAGCAAAAAGTTTGGTGCTGTTTACTACAATAAGGGGATAGAAGACGCTCAGAAAGTGATGGAACGCAAAATGTTAGACATCTCAGATGAGCTCTACGAAATCGAGCAAATTGTTGAAATTTAACGTTTAGCCCAAACTTGTTCAAATAATTTGAATAACTCGTTTAATTTGCAATGATGTAACTATTGTAAAGCTTGGTAAATAATATGTTACACAAACTTAGTGTAGGGTACGCTTTTCAAAACTACACGATTCGTTAACATTCGGAAGAGATGCATGGACAACAACGTTAGAAATTACAACCCTTTAGCTAGAGCGATGCATTGGATTTCAGCTCTCGCAGTATTTGGCTTATTTGGTGTAGGCCTGTGGATGGTTGATCTTTCATATTACAGCGAGTGGTACAAAACAGCGCCAGACTATCACCGCTCGGTAGGCATTCTTTTGGCTACTGTTACTGTTATCCGCTTGGTTTGGAAACTAGTTACCGCGTCACCTAAAGTAGAAGGTAAAAGCTATGAAGTTGCAGCAGCGAAGATCGCTCACGGCTTTATGTACATTAACTTAGCGGTTTTATTTATTTCAGGTTATTTGATTTCAACATCAGATGGCCGCGGGATCGACGTATTCAATTGGTTCACTGTACCAAGTATGGGTGAACTGTTTGCAAACCAATCTGATCTCGCAGGAACGATTCACTACTATGCTGCATGGGTACTGATCATCATGGCATCAGTACACGCCTTAGCGGCGATAAAACACCACGTTATCGACAAAGACGATACGCTACGAAAAATGATAGGAGCTTCAAAATGAAAAAGTCAATTATCGCTACAGGATTAGCATTTGCAATGGCAATGCCTTTCGCTGCGAACGCCGCTGATTACGTGATTGATACAAAAGGTGCGCATGCTTCAGTTAACTTTAAAGTTAGCCACCTGGGTTACAGCTTTATCCAAGGTCGTTTTAACACATTCTCAGGTGACTTCTCATTTGATGAAAGCAACGTTGAAGCGTCTACAGTAAACGTAACGGTTGATACTACAAGCCTTGATTCAAACCACGCAGAACGTGATAAGCATATCCGTAGCGGCGATTTCATCGATGCTGGTAAGTTCTCTGATGCGACATTCAACAGCACGAAAGTTGTTGATAAAGGCGACGGCAAACTTGAAGTAATGGGTGACCTTAAACTTCACGGTGTAACTAAGCCTATCGTTATCGAAGCTGAATTCATCGGTGCTGGTCAAGACCCATGGGGCGGTGAGCGTGCAGGTTTCGTTGGTACAACTCGTCTAGAACTTGCTGACTTCAACATTCCAGTAATGGGCGCTTCAAGCTATGTAGATATGGATCTACACGTTGAAGGTGTAAAGAAGTAATCTAGCTTTCTAGCTCTCTGACAGGTATCAACATTTTTTAGAGACATCAAAAGTTTGGTCGATACTAAATAGGTCAGTATTTAGAAATAGAGAAAGGCGCAAAGTTTTCACTTTGCGCCTTTTTTATTGAGATAAATGGCAACGCGTTTAGGTCTGTTTTGTGTCAAACCGTTTAGTACGTTAAAAGCCACCGTTTACCTCTAGCCAGTCAACGTTGCCATGACTGAGTTATCTAATTGAACTACTAATCCCTAATAGTTCAACTTAAGATTAGTTAAGCCGTTTCTAGTTCAGCTTGTGGAACCACGTTTAGTCGGTCACCGTAGATTGGACGTAGTGCTTGCATCACTTCAATGCGAGTCAACACACCCACCATTACGCCGTTTTCTAACACTGGAAGCATATGTGGTTGGCTTACTTTCATCGCTTTTGCACGCTCTTCTAGAGAAAGAGATGTCAGGCGAGTTGCGAAGCCCATGCTTGTCGTCGGGTACAGTTGCTCTTTGTCGATGCATAGGAACTCAGCAACGTCCACTAGCTTGTCGTTTGCGTCGATTGCCACAACGTCACGGCTCATTAGGTCTACAACTTTTTGGCCTTTAGTTGGGATGTAATCTTGGCACCAAAGGTCAACCATTACGTCATGAACAGAGAAGATACCCACTAGACGACCTTCAACATCGCAAACAGGAGCGCTAACAAGTTGCGCGTCTAAAAGTGTATCAATCGCGACTGATGTTGGCATTTCTACGCTTAGTGTAATTGGTTGAGTGTTCATGATTTGCTTGATAGTAGTTGCTGTGTTCATAGTAATTTCCTTAACTGACGTAATTTCTGTTGTTTGTGTAATAGCGGTAATTTTTGCTGCTTTAAGTTGTGGGCGACGGTAGATGCTCCAGTTAGCTAAGCCGACCAATACTGAACCACCTACGATGTTGCCGATTGTCACTGGTATTAAGTTTGCGGTGACAAATTGCATGACGTTTAGGTCTGCATACTGGGCTGGTGTTGCGCCGATTTGCATCCAGAAGCTTTCTGGTGCGAATGCTTGAATCGTGATGCCTAGCGGAACCATGAACATATTCGCCACACAGTGTTCAAAGCCTGAGCTTACGAACATTGCAACGGGTAACACGGTCATCATTGCTTTAGTCATTGCGTTAGCAGAGCTGAACGTTAACCAAATCGCTAAACACACCAACAAGTTACAAAGCACTCCCAAAGCAAACGCTTGAACTGGGGTGTGGTGTAGCTTGTGTTGAGCAATGTTTAGAGCGTTTAAGCCCCATTGCCCGCCATCCAGTTGATACAAGCCTGCTGCGCTTACCAAAGCCAATAGGAACATGGCACCGATAAAGTTGCCGACATACACCTTGCCCCAGATAGACAGCATCTTCGTGAAGGTGATTTGCTTGTTCGCCCATGAGATGCTGGATAACACTGAGCTGGTAAATAGCTCACCACCGCAAATCACAATCAAGATCAAACCCATACTGAATGCAAGACCGCCGGCTAAGCGACTCAATCCCCATCCAGCATCAGCGCTGCCCGTGGTTACCGTGATGTAGAACAAAAAAGCAAGCCCGATGAATGCGCCAGCCATGATTGCCAAACTCAATGTCATGCTGCTGGTTTTATTTGCTTTACTTAATGCAAACTTCTCTGCTTCCGCCATCATTTCTGTTGGTGAGAACAGTTGATGATTTTCAGAAGTGCTGGTTGCCATATCCCCCCCTTGAACAATCCGTCATGTGTAATTCCTAGTGTTAATGACTTGGTTAATCCGTAATGGTTAATCAGTAATGTTTTGCAGGGCTCGTTGTGTCCTGCCATTCCAGATTAGGGCGTTGAGGGGTAGAGGTAAAATTGATAATTTTTAGAAACCACATCAAATTTATTGATATAGATTTGGTTACGCGTAGAATGAAATTGATTGCTCATTGGCTTTATAAAAAACGAGCATCAGGACACAAATAATTAAAAGCATTAAGGATGAATTTTGCGTTATTCATTAAAGCAACTCGCGGTATTTGATGCAGTAGCAGACTCCGGGAGCGTTAGTCAGGCAGCAGACAAATTGGCGTTGACTCAGTCAGCAACAAGTATGTCTCTTGCACAGTTGGAAAAAATGCTCGGCAGGCCTTTGTTTGAAAGGCAGGGCAAGCAAATGGCCCTGACTCATTGGGGCATGTGGTTAAGACCAAAAGCGAAGCGTTTACTGCAAGATGCGCAGCAAATTGAGATGGGTTTTTACGAGCAGCATTTGTTGAGTGGCGAACTCAAATTAGGTGCTAGCCAAACTCCAGCGGAACACCTCGTTCCGGATCTCATCAGTATTATTGATAACGACTTTCCTGAGATGCGAATCTCGCTTGGCGTGCAAAGTACCGACGCAGTCATTGATGGTGTATTAGATTATCAATATGACTTGGGTGTTATCGAAGGTCGTTGTGATGACAACCGAGTTCACCAAGAAGTGTGGTGTACCGACCATTTAACGGTGGTTGCATCGGCTCATCACCCGTTTGCGAAGCGTGAACGAGTCAGCTTGGCACAATTAGAACAAGCAAAGTGGGTATTACGCGAACATGGTTCGGGTACTCGCAAAGTTTTTGATAGCTCTATTCACCATTTAATTGGCGATCTCGATGTATGGCGAGAGTATGAACACGTTCCTGTTTTAAGAAGTTTGGTTGCAAACGGCCCATATTTAACGTGTTTACCTTATCTCGATGTCGAACAGTTTGTTGAGTCTGGTCAACTGGTCACATTAAATGTCCCTGAGCTTGAAATGGAAAGAACCTTGTCCTTTATTTGGCGTGCAGATATGTCTGAGAACCCACTTGCTGAGTGTATTAAGCGAGAAGGTAAGCGCATGATGAAAGGCAAGCCATCGGTTCTGTAACGATAAATTGATAAAATACTGATAACCAAATATGTTGAATAAGCGATTTCGGTCTCTATCTAGTGATAAATTCACATCTGCATACATTATTAATGTGATCGTGATCGGCTAAATAAGGGCTATCTTCCCATAGTATGCTTACTTGATTTTAAGTGAGGCTAAATCCGGTTGCGTTCAATTACGTAATTAGGCTTTAGAAATAGTATGAGTACATTAGTCGCGATTTCATTAACAACAGGTATTTTGTCAGGTCTATGGGGATGGATTGCTATCTCTTTCGGCTTATTGTCATGGGCAGGTTTCTTAGGTTGCACCAGTTACTTTGCTTCGCCAACAGGCGGCGTTAAAGGACTAGCAGGTAGCTTATTGACCAACATGACTGGCGTATTCTGGGCAATGGTGATTATCGAAAGCTCAACCTTCGCAGGGTTAGAGATTTTAGGTTACATGATTACTGCTATTGTGGCTTTCTTTATGTGTATTCAAGCGAAACAAGTGTGGCTAGGTTATATCCCAGGCACCTTCATTGGTTGCTGTGCGACGTTTGCTGCAGGTGGTGATTGGCAACTTGTAGTGCCATCTTTACTGCTTGGTGGTGTATTTGGATACTTGATGAAAGCAACGGGGCTATGGCTTCACGAGAAATCGACTCAATCTTCGGAAGTTGTTGAACAACACGCTAAACAGGCAAAGGCTTAATTCGTTAACCTAACCTTAGTTAGTCACTGTGAACTCTTGCAAGATAACCCCCAATTAATTTGTATATCGATTTATACAGGCACACCGTTTGGTGTGCCTTTTTTGGTTGAGGCGACTAGCTAAATATTTCATCAGTAGAGCAACTGATAGCATCTATAAAACAAATTATGTTTAGGTATTTCCATTCGCCATGGTGATCACGCGTTTTAATGTCCACCTTAATAAAAGCGGAATGCATTCTTGTCCTTGATTCTCGCAATGAGAAACAATGGCGAGTGCAAGGTCGGGTTTTGCATGTTTCTTCAATACCTTGGCAACCACTTTCTTCGGAGGGATAGGGTGATCGTATGGAATCTTAACCATGTCACGGAAAAAGCTCTCAAACCCATTCATATAAAGGTAATGCTCGATATCTTTATCTGGCAGTTCGGTGAGTCTGTGTCTTTCCTGATCATTACCGAGTTTCGATAACACTGTCGCGGCATACTTTTTACCGGCGGCATCGCCGTCAGTCACCACATGCCAATCAATACCAAACTCTTGTGCAACCTTAATCAGCGCCTTAAGTCCTGATTGGGCGAACTCAATAATCTGCACACCTTCCGCTGCTAGGTTATAGCCACATTGGTTGGCAAGTTCATTGAACAACCAAACCTCAGTTTCACCTTCTACTAATAGCCAACAGCGAGCAAATAGTGCCCCAGAGCGGTGGAAGCGGATATGAAAACCAATTCGACGAAGTTCATCCTTACTGAAATGGTTCATGTTGAGTTGATTGGCGATGGTTTTATCTGACTGACGAACCAAGCGACGAATAGATTGAAGTGGAACAGCTGCAAGTAGGTCGCCACTGTTGGTGGTGAGGATTTTCTGCATGGGCAATTTCTGCATTAAGCTCCAAGCCCTTGCCAAGTGCGTTGGGTGTAATCGACCTTCTGGATCTTCAAGGATCAAAAGAGGGCGCGCACATCGTCTTAGGTCGTTTGGCCCTTTAGCTTGTAGATAAGCGTTAAGTAACCCCATGAATAATAAGCGGGTTTGTTTATTTTTGGTCTCTTCGACGAGTTGATGAATGCTCTGATCATTGGCGCCAGCAGAATAAAGTAATCCGTCTCGCTGTTTTCTAGGGTTGCGACGAGAAGTACTTTTGAAAGAAAAATAGTGCTCAATCAAACTTTGCATCGACTCTAGGCTACTGCGCATTTCACCTTTATTCACATGACCAGGAATCGCCATTAGACGACGGCAGGTGTTGTCGATTCGTTTTTCTATTCTTGCTTGTCGACCATTACCGTTATTGGCGCCGTTTCCATTTGTTGTGCCATTGCTCGTGTGATGGTTCCCGTTCCCGTTTGAATTTGCATTAGTTGCGTGAATATTAGTCGGCAGGTGAGCATTGTGGTTAAGGGACTTGCCGTTGAAAGGACGATCAAAGTGCCTTGCATCACGCAAACGGATAACGGGATGTAAGGTCATTAATTCTTGAGCAAGCTTTTCTGAATGATGAAGCTTGAGCGGATTACCGTCCAAACTAAGAAATGCATAGTGTGTTGTTGTCTCATACTGTTCTAACGTCGCGCTGATTCGGTAATAGATGCGAAATACGCCAAACTCATCCTGAACCCAAATAGGTTTGAGTTTGCGATAACGACCTGCGTTAAGTTCGCTCTTATCGTTAGCTTTTAAGGCTAGAACAATTTGAAGATGTTGAGACTGTGGATGTGAAACAGAGTAATCGACATGAAAATCGGTCATTTCAAAGTGATATGGCACACCGTCTGAGGGCAGAACGACGGAAAGGGCATCCAATAATGAAGACTTACCCCAAGTATTTTCACCAATAAGCGTGGTTAGCTCGTCAAACGCGAGTGACATGCGCTTGATACCTCGAAAGCCAGAAATCTCGATTCTTTCTAGTTGCATAGGCTTACTCCTAACGGAAGGCTCTGCTAATTATTTGAAAGCTAACAGATATCTTTAATCATAATCGAAAAATCCAAATCCGGTATGCTCACCTGTCACAAAACCCGTTGTTTATTAATACGGTGCAAAATGAGATTTTTGATCTATCTCAAGTATTTTTTTGCAGTGCAGTTTCATAAAATTCACGATTCTGTCATGATTCTCGACCTAGTATGAAGGGACAAAGAGAGAAGAAAATATGACTAAAAAGAATAAGCCGACAAAAATAGTGTTGGCACACATCAACGACACCCACTCATACTTTGAACCAACCTCGTTACAGCTATCACTTAAAATGAACAACCACATCATTGAACCTTATGTCAGTGCTGGTGGCTTTGCTCGAATTTCAACACGCTTCAAACAAATAGAACAAGATGCCCAGCGTCAGAAGGTTGGAACCTTGTTCCTGCACGCTGGCGACTGCTTCCAGGGCACGTTGTACTTTTCTTTATTCAAGGGAAAAGCCAACGCAGATTTGTTGAATGCCCTTAATATAGATGCCATGACGCTCGGTAATCACGAGCTAGACATGGGTAATGAGCCCGTTGCGATTTTCGCGAAAAGAATCAAATTCCCACTGTTGGCTGGTAACTGGAATCTATCGAATGAGGATATCAAAAAAACTCATACGCTAGCGGACAACGACATTGTTAAGTCTTATCTGCCTGAAACACGAAGTGCTTCTTTTATGACGAAAGAATTTGATGGCGAGAAGGTCGCAATATTCGGCTTAAGCATCGACAAGATGGCAGGCATTGCTAACCCAGATATCGATACACCGTTTGAAAATGCTTTGGAAACAGCAAAAGCGACCATTGAGCAAATTCATCAAGCAGGCATCAACAAGATTGTGTTACTTAGTCATCTTGGTTACGAAGCTGATTTAGAGTTAGCAGCCAACGTAACAGGTATTGGCGTCATCGTTGGTGGTCATAGTCATCGCTTACAAGGTGATTTCTCTGATATCGGCTTGGTTAAAGATGACGAATACGGTGTGAAAATTGGCGATACCTATGTTGTGCAAGCGGGTTTCCACGCAATGAGCCTAGGACACTGCGAAATCGAGTTCGATTCTCAAGGTAAAGTGACGCACTTCAATGGTAAGAACGAACTGTTATTAGGCCGTCGACTCTTTATAGATGCGAAACTGAGTGAAGTTGGACAAGACGATGCTCACGATATGGCGTGTGAGTTTTTGAATAATCACCCCAATATCGCAGTGTGTAAGAAAGATCCTGAGCTGCAGAGCATTCTGACGGATAAATACCAGCCGCGAGTTCGAAAGCTTCAGCAACAAGTGATTGCTCATGCAGATACCAAACTTCGCCATGTACGCATTCCAGATGATAAAGGCCCGAGTCAACTCGCGCCCTTGGTTGCCCAATCATTTCACTATCTAATGAACAAGAAAGGGCATCAGGTTGACTTTGCCATTCACAACGCAGGTGGTGTTAGAAATTCACTGAATAGCGGCGATGTTTCTGTTGCCGATATTGCCGGAAAACTACTACCGTTTGCCGTACCCATTGGTGTGTATGAAGTAAAAGGTGAAACGATCGCTGGTATGCTTGAAGGTGCAATCAATAACGCGATTGATAATGGTGTCGTGGGCACAGGTTCAGGCAGCTTTCCTTATACGCATAACCTAAGGTTTTGTTACCACAAAGAAGCGCCTTTAGGGCACAGGATTCACCATCTAGAAATCCACTCTGATGATTCAGGTTGGCAAGCTGTTTCTCGCAACCGCATATACCGTGGCGCGTCGTCTGCCTACACAATGAAAGGGAAAGAGGGCTATAACGCTGTGTTGGACATGATAGGTGATGGCACGGTCACCACTGATTCCATGGCAGACTGCTTCATCGAGTTTCTGCAAGACCACCCAGAGTCGCTTCAACTCAATGAACCGTTGAATTGCATGGAGTGTTTTCGATAACTAAAGCTGATACTGATATTTAACACTATTACTTTGGGTTATTTATAAAATTGGCATTGTTTATGCTTTATCTCTACAGGTCGCCTTCTTGTGGAGATATGCATGGATAAGAAAGATTGGTTAGATGCGGTAGTGGTTGTCGGTTGGGTATCAGTTTGGTCAGCGTTAGTGTATTTGGTGCCTACTACAGGTTTGTAATGGTTCTGCGTGCTGGATAAGACTAGCTTTTGAACAGTTGCAGTATTCTTATTATCAATACACGCTATACCTAGCGTAAGTGAAAGAAATAAAAAAGGAGCAGATTGCTCCTTTTTTGCTTTTTCCGTGCAAATTTATATAGACGAAACACAATCAGAGGATTATTATCCACGCGTTTGGGGAGTAGTTAGCGCAAGTTTACATATCGTCATCTCGTTAGGCCAAGAGTCTATCCGGTATGTAAAGGTGAAATCCCATATTTCACTTCAACGAGACCAACGCAATCACAGTCAAGATCCGTAATGGAGCTTGATATGCTTTGTTTGCGGAAGGTCTTTGTACAGTTCTTCCGCCCGGAGGAATAATGAACTCAACTCAATCTCTATTATCTACAAATAGTGAATCCTTTTTTTCATCGCAAATCATGACGACTTATGCGGGCTTTTTCCTGCTGACGGTTATTCTCGTCTCTATTGATATCTATCAGACTCGTGGCGGTAACGTTACTATCAAGAAAGCGGCAATCTGGAGTGTTTCCTGGTTTGTACTTGCGTTTTTGTTTGCTGGCTCTATTTACCTGTTTTGGGACATTTATGCGCCGAACAGTGACTACACAGCGCAAAAAGCAACCGTGTCATTCATTACGGGTTACTTGTTAGAAAAATCCCTTAGCGTAGATAACTTGTTTGTTTTTGCGATGATCTTTGCTCAATACCAAGTTCCTGAGCATCTAAGACCTCGTGCGCTTCTTTGGGGTGTCATTGGTGCATTGGTGCTTCGTGCAATTATGATCGCACTAGGCGCACAGCTATTGGCGGAATACCACTGGGTGCTTTACGTGTTCGCTGCGTTCTTGATTGGTACAGGTATTAAGCTGGCATTAGACAAGGGCGAAGAGGAGAGTGTGAATACTCTGCCTGAAAAGCTACTTCGTAAAGTGATGCCGGTAACAGAGGACTTCCATGGCCCTGCATTAATGGTTAAACAGGGTGCTAAATGGGCATTCACTCCAATGATGTTGGTCATCGGTGCGATCGCAGTCATGGACGTGATGTTTGCATTAGATTCTATCCCTGCGATCTTTGCGGTAACACAAGAACCGTTCTTGGTACTTGCGGCTAACGTGTTTGCGTTACTTGGTCTTCGCTCGTTGTATTTTGTACTGCAAGGTATGATGGACAAGTTCATCTATTTGAAACCCGCGCTTTCATTCATCATGGTGTTCATTGGTGTGAAAATGCTTCTGGTTGATAGCGAGTGGGCTATCCCAACTTACTGGTCATTGGCGGTATTGGTTTCTACGATGACGATTGCGGTTATAGCGTCGGTTTATGCGAAGAAGCCAGGCATTGAACAAGTAAATTAAAAACAAATATAACTTATCGAAAAGTCGATAATGAACACGTGGCTGATGAAGTGGAAAATTTATTTATGTAAATTTTCTGTGACATTGGCCACTGTTGTTTGCGGGGTATTTGTACTAAATGCATGATTTAAACACTATATTGAATTTGTACTCACATAATCTGCATATCTATTTTGTGGCATTGTTAATGGTTTGTTTTATTAGAAAAACTAATCCCAAAATCTAATTTTAGTCATTTTTTAACCTGCAAAAGATCACCTATTATTCTTGTCATCAGAACGAAACACATTAATAAATTTATAGAGAGGCAATCATGGCTCAAGCAGTACAAATGAATACTATCGCTGTTCCTAACTCTATGGATAAGAAAACCTACTCGGTTAACTTCAAAGGATTGATTGCACACATTTTCGATATTCTTTTCGTAGACAACTCTCCACGTAGTTACTACGCAAGCGACCTATCTGGTCACATGCAACGCGATATCGGTATTAACCGTTAATCTCAGCGTTAACATGTAAATATAGAATTTTAAGAAAACGCCAGCTTCTAAAGCTGGCGTTTTTGTATCTGAAATAAACTCAATCTCTTCGTAAACTAAGCACCTGAAAGAAAAACCTAGGCATAACGGTCTGTATTTGAGCGCCATTCAATTCGCTTTGTACAAGGATCTCGGTATGTCACACGCCAAACGCAATTCATCATTGATTAAACTTTGTTTATTTGCCTTACCGATCGGCTTCTATTCCTCAGTGTCGCTTGCACAAACCTGGAGTAATGAAGGCCAGCCCGCACAGGTTATCGAGCTCTTCACCTCTGAAGGTTGTTCAAGTTGTCCACCTGCTGATCAGTACCTCAGTACTTTTGAAGACCATCCAAAACTTTGGACACAAGTTATTCCGCTTGCCTATCACGTCGATTATTGGGATTACTTAGGTTGGGGCGACAAGTTCGCGAGTAAGGCGTTTAGTCAGAAGCAACGCTTGTACAAAGCTTATGGAGTAACAAGTGGGGTTTACACACCCGGCTTTGTTGTCGATGGAAAAGAGTGGCGCGGTTACTTTAACTGGTTAGACAGAACGTTGCCTTCGCTCAAACAACAAAATAACCCCAAGCTAACGGTCAACTATAAAGGCGATACGTTCAGCGTAAGTTACGAAGGCAAAGGGGATTATGTTGCTCATATAGCTTTGCTGGCGATGAACGAAGTCACCAGCGTTAAGGCGGGCGAGAACAGGGGTAAGAAACTCGAACATGATTTTGTTGTGGTTTACGATGGTTATCAGCGTGGTGAGTCTGAATGGCAATTTAATATCAATTTTGAGCCACTTGTCGCTACACCAGACGCAGTCGCTGTTTGGATAAGTGAGCCGAATTCGTATGCACCGGAACAAACGGTAGCAGGTTGGCTGAACTAACTGCAACCCACGCAATTGTGTAGCTGGAATACTCTTAGACGAAGTTGGTACGGCGAGTATCGAGGTTCTCACATCGATAACTTCGCGTCTGACGGATATTAATCAGTGAAATAGAAGCGAAAGGGCGATTTAGTTACGTAATACTGCTGAAATACGTTAATATAGCGCGCTATTATTTTAGCTTTGAGTTCCTGCAATTAATGACTAACACCACTACACCAACCAACTTCTCTGATCTTGGCTTAATCTCTCCTTTGATGGCTCGTTTATCTGAGCTTGAATACCAACAGCCAACGCCTATCCAAGCGCAAGTTATTCCAAGTGTGTTAGCAGGACGCGATTTAATTGCAGGCGCAAATACCGGTTCAGGTAAAACCGCAGCATTTGCTCTTCCACTGTTACAAAAGATTCATGAAGATGCCCCTCTGGACCGTCGTTCAGGCAAAGGTAACTTTGTTTCTGGCCTTATCTTGGTTCCTACTCGTGAACTTGCTAAGCAAGTGGCTGACAGCGTTAAATCTTACGCTGTGCATTTCAATGGCGCGATTAAAACGGTTTGTGTGTTTGGTGGTGTATCGGTAAACACTCAAATGCAGGCTCTACGTGGCGGCACTGATATCTTGGTGGCAACACCGGGTCGTCTGCTTGACCTTATTTCGAGCAACGCTATCAAACTAGATAAAGTGAAAACGTTAGTGCTTGATGAAGCTGACCGAATGCTAAGCCTAGGTTTTACCGAAGAACTTGATGCAATCTTGAAGCTCTTGCCGAGCAAAAAACAAACCTTGTTGTTCTCTGCAACTTTCCCAGAGCAAGTTAAAACGCTGACTCACGAACTTCTAAGCGATCCAATTGAAGTTCAACTTCAAAGTGCCAATGCGAGCACACTGGTTCAACGTGTATTCGAAGTAGAAAAAGGTCGCAAGACAGCGTTACTCGCACACCTAATTCAACAACATGAATGGCGCCAAGCTCTGATCTTCGTTAATGCGAAGAACAGCTGTGAGCACCTAGCAGACAAGCTTTACAAGCGCGGTATCATCGCAGAAGTATTCCACGGCGATAAAGGGCAAGGTTCACGTACTCGTATCCTAGAAGATTTCAAATCTGGCGAGATTGACGTTCTGATCGCGACAGACATCGCGGCACGTGGTCTGGATATTGAGAAGCTTCCAGTGGTAATCAACTTTGACTTACCGCGCAGCCCGTCAGACTACATGCACCGTATCGGCCGAAGTGGTCGTGCAGGTGAAGTTGGTCTTGCGTTATCTCTGATCGATCACGAAGATTACCACCACTTCAAAATCATCGAGAAGAAGAACAAGATTCGTCTTGAGCGTGAGCAAATTGAAGGCTTTGAAGTGGATGAAGAAGCGACAGCTGAACTGATCGCAGCACTAAAACCTGTTGCGCCACCGGCCGGTACTGGCAAGAAGAAAAAGAAGAAGAAAGCTCCAAAAAACCAAGATGTGTGGCTGAACAACAACTGATCTTGAGTCAGTAAACTATATGAGTCAGCAAGCCATATAAATCAATAAGTAATAGACATTCAAAAGGTGCTTAATTGCGCCTTTTTTGTGTCTGTAGGGCTGGGATTTGAGTCGTTAATAAACGACTGTTGTGGTGTTAAACAACCCGATAAGCCGTTCGAAGGATAGCGTCCTCCATAAGAGATTCGGCGATTTAACGCTTTGCTCATAACCTGTTCGGGTTTTGAGCAATTGGGTAACCGCGTGAAGACCTCGATTAAACAATTAGTGCTGGCCACTTCATTTTTCCTGTTTACCCAACACTCTTCTAGTGCTGCTGAATTTGAGGTTAAAGGGGTTAATAAAACTCTCACCGAAAATGTAGAATTATATTTAGAACCTTTAGCCGATGTTCCTGCATCACAGCTATCGAAAACGAAGCTATCTAAACGTATTCAAGATGCACTCAACCCTTATGGTTATTATCACCCACAGCTCGATATCGACCTCAATGATTCTGATAACGTGATCATTAACATCGATTCTGGTCCTGTCATGCGCATCGCAGAATCGATAGTAAAAATAACAGGTGAAGCTAGCCTAGATGCGGAGTTCATCAATATACTCAATCAAAGCAAGTTAGGCTCAGGTTTAACTTTGTCTCACCAAGAATATGACCAAACTAAGCGTGCGATTTTCTCTTTAGCAAAGCGGAAAGGTTATTTTGACGGCAGGTTTATCGAGTCAAAGATTGAAGTTATTCCTAGCGAGAACATCGCGAATATACACTTGTATTTTGCAAGTGGTCCACGCTACAAGTTCGGTTCTATAAGTATTCCTGATGATGGGGTTGACCCTACTCGTATCGAGAAAATACCCACCTTTAAAAAAGGTGATGACTTTGACACCATCAAGTTAGGTGAACTGCAATCTGATTTGTCAGACACTCAATGGTTTCGAAGTGTCATCGTACATGGTGACTTTGACAAACTTGATGACAACCTAGAAGTTCCAATTGAAATCATTGCCGAGCCAAGTTCTCGAAATATCGTGCAGGTCGGTGGCGGCTATTCTACAGATCTCGGTTTACGCGCCTCTCTCAGTTGGTCAAAGCCTTGGTATAACCGGAGAGGCCACAGCTTTGAAACACAGACATATTTGTCTGAACAGGAGCAATCACTTCAGTTGGGGTACAAAATCCCCACAGAGAAAGTCACAACGGATTACTTTGGTATTCAGTTTGAATCGAAACGAATTGATCATCGAGACACCAATAGCTTTACAAACGATCTTAAGTTCGAACGTTACTGGCAATTAGACAGTGATTGGCAAAGCACCATTTATGTCAAATACTTGCACGAACAGTACCGTCAGGCATCTGAGGAAGAGCAATCGCAATTACTGTTACCTGGCATCAGTTTTTCTCAGGTTGATCGTAAAAATGATCAGTTGGAGCTCAATCATCGACACATCTATTCTGTCGAGTATTCTGACCCTAGTCTGTTCTCTGACTCAAGGCTGTTGCGGTTGGAAGGAAACAGTGTCCTTTCATGGGATATTAGTGACAGGCAGAAGCTCCATTTCCGCTCCAACGTAGGCATCAACATTGCCAAATCATTATCTGATGTGCCGTCGTCACTGCGGTATTTTGCTGGTGGCGATGGAAACCTGCGAGGTTATGGTTACGAATCTATCTCCCCTAGAGACGAGAATGGTGAACTAACGGGGGCACGTTATATGTTAACTGCTGGGCTCGAATATCAGCATCAAGTCTATCGTTCAATTTGGTTGGGCGCATTTCTTGATGTGGGTGATGCATTTGATCAACAAGCGGATTGGAAGCGTGGGACGGGCGTGAGTTTGATTTGGAACTCACAGTTAATGCCAGTTAAGCTCGATTTTGCTTACGGCATAGATGCGCCTGAAGGCGACGAATTTCGTATTCATTTTTCCTTTGGTACTCAATTCTGATTTTTGTACGCTGTTTATGCACTCGCGAGGATGCGAACCATCTAATAGGATTCAAGTAAATCGAAAGAGCGTAATAACCTTTGTGCTTTAGCAAACACAAAGGTAAAAACTATGAAAAAGCTACGATTCGGTGTATTTGGTAATATGGGCCCTGAAGCAGATGCTCTGTTCCAAGATATCGTCGCCAAGAAAGAAATTGAACACGGCGCACTTAAAGACTAAGACCACATGGCCATGATAGTGGTGAAAAACTCAGATATCCCCGATCGATCTGAAGTGATTAACGAAGGCGGTACCGATCCTGTGCCTGAACTGATTGAGTCAGCGTGCATTTTAGAACATGCCAATGTTCAGTTTGGCGTAATGACCTGTAACACCGCTCATTACTTTAGACCTGAGGTTCAAAAGCACACCAACGTTTATATCGTCGACATGCTTCAAACCACCGTTGATCAAATCAAAGAGCAGAACTCTGAATCTGTTGTTGGTATTTTATGTACCAACGGCACATACAATTCGGGAATCTATGATCGTTACCTAACGGACGCGAATCTGGTGTTCGTTAAGCCAGATTCCTTTGAGCAAGAGCATAACGTGCATAGTGCTATCTATGGTGAAGTAACCGGTGAGATGACAGAGTGTGGACAAGCAATCCGAGAAACCAACGGGATCAAAGCGGGCGAGTTTGAGCGTAATGCCGCACTGCTTGCTGTAGCGATTCAATCCATCGTAGAGAAGGGCGTTGATACGGTTATTTGGGGATGCACGGAACTTCCTTTGGTTAGAAAGCAACTTGAAACGGCATTTCCAACAGTCACTTTTATTGATCCTATGGAAGCGGTAGCTGAGCGTGTCGTTGATATTTACCGTCTCGCTGAGCAATATGTGGAGCGTGGACATGTGGATTACAACATTAATGATGTTAATTCGATCTTCACAACGCTTGATATGGTGAACTACGTAGTCCAAAGAGCGATGACCTACCGTCTATAAGCTCAGATACGTGTATTTGAAACATGAGAAAGCCGCGAATTACGCGGCTTTTTTACATTTGGACTGGAGAAAATTAAAAATAAAGATTCGAAGCTGAACACTTAAAGCTCGAACTCGCCATTCATTTTTCGAAATAACCAATCAGGTACCTTGTTCCATGAACTGTAGTTCGGGTTCTTAGTATGGATTTGTTCCTCTGAAGCCCAGATGGTGTCACCTGATTGTTCTCGCGACACAGCCCAGAACAACTCCTCTTTCTGACGTGTTAAGTAGTGTGTCACTTGCTTCGCAAACTCTTCACTGTCAACCAACACCCCAAACTCAACGTTGAGAAAGTCTGATCTTGGATCGAAGTTAGAAGAGCCAATATAGGTGACACGCTCATCTAAAATTACTGTCTTGTTGTGGTAGTAGGTATCAACATGAAAGTAGTGATCATCATTGATCGCTTGGCTTTTGTACTCATAGATACTTACGCCCTTGTCGAGTAGAGTCTCACGGTGTTTTTCGTAATACGCAGGCACAAAGCCCGAATCATTAGAAGCCGATGAATTCGTCAGTAAGGTGACTTCGGCTTTGCTCTCTCTAAGTGCATCGACGAATACAAACTTGTTATCGCTTGGCACCATATAAGGCGTAGAAATAATAACCTTAGAAGGTGTCGGTACTTTTTGCTTCATCAAGTGTTCAATACGTTGGCGAAAGTAGGGCTTGTTGTCATTGAGTTTCTCCAGTGAGTCAAATACCGGCGTGACAGAGGCTGAAATGAACTTCGGTTGGTTTAAGCTCTTTATCTGCCTTTCGACTTCAGACGTGATCAATGCTTGATTCTTTTCACCTTTGTTCAACGCTTTGGTGAACGCTTGGTATTGCTCTTTCTCTTTGATTTTAATGCGTTCTTGAATTGGCACTACATGCTCACTGTTCCACAACGCTTGGTAGTTTCGGTCGAAAGCAGCAATCACGTCGCCTTTAAACAGCACATCCATATCAAAGAAGTTGGCACTTTCGCTGTAGCCAAAGTAGTCATCACCGATGTTGCGCCCACCGAGGATCATCGATTGGTGATCAACGTTAAAGTATTTCTCATGCAGTCGATTATCTAACTGTTTTTGATGAGTAGAGAAGTTGAGCGCACGACCAATCCAGCCAGCTTTACGTGACTCAAAAGGGTTGAACAGTCGAATCTCAATATTGGCGTGTGAGTCCAACTCCGCAAGCCATTTGTCATTGAATACCAACAAGTCATCCAGTGTGAGGCGCACGGCCACATCGCGGTCAGCGGCGTGTTTCAGCTCGTTTAACAGCATCAGACCCAGAGTGTCGTTTTCCCAAGAGAAGTAAGTCATATCAATCGAGTGTTTTGCTTGGCGAACCAGATCAATGCGGCGCGCAAAGGCTTCAGGCGCACTCGGGATCAAATAGACTTCGGCTTGATGTTCTGTGCTTTGCCAGTTAGCTTCGAAGTCAGGTTCAACATCGGGGTAAGGTTGGGCACATCCTGTGACCAAAGCAATCAACATTATTGTGCATGCTGTTTTTAGTTTGCTAAGTGTCATAACTAACCTGCGTTTAAACATAAAATTTGGATATAGAAACGGCCAGCGAGCTGGCCGTTAAAGTAGGAAGGGTGTTGAATATGTTTAGTTTAGGTACCAGTCCCAAGGCATAAGACCTTGCTCTGCTAGACCCGTTAAGCGACCTTCACGAAGCTTAGGATCAACACCTGGGTTTGTGACATAGTCCCAGTCGAAGGTAGTGCTGTTGTCGCTGAATCCTGCACCATCAATGACAAGCACATTGTCGGTAGCATCGCTGTACTGGTAGCTCTGGAACAATTCATCGCTAAACCAAAGACGCGACATTTCGTTCATAAGGGCTTTATCTTTGCTTGATGGATTTACTTCGCTTCCATCAAAACGTACAGCTTTGTTGAACATAAATGGCAGTTCTGAACCGTTACATGCACCGCTGATGCAACCAATCGTTTTGAATAGATCAATGATTGACAGTTGGTCGTATTCGCCCGTTTCTTCATTTAGACCTGTTTTATAGTTCCACATGTTAAAGCTTGGTTTGTGCTCAAAGTGGTATAGCGTTGCTTCTACTCCGCTGTTTGCTGCCATATAACGAGCTGGGCCATTGAACAAGGTGTCATTTAGCAAGGTTTTAAATTGCTTCATGTTGTCAAGAGCGCCACCAAAGCTAGATTCTGAGTTAGGGTAGAAATCAGTTAGAGCCAGAATATCTTGGGTTTGCTGGTGGCTAGTGATCTCAACAATGTCGACCAAGCAACCTACGGTACCCGCAATATCGTTGGTATCAATGCATCCAGTCATTTCAAGTAGATCACCTTCTAGCTTGGCACCATAAAATAAGCCCGTTACTGCGCTGTACGCACTGCTTGGCAATACAAGATCTGCTGAAACTTCATCACTTGCTTGCTCAGATAGTTTTTGTTGCAGAAGAACGATGTTGTTTTCATCTTCTAACCAGTTAACCATAGCTAGAGCTAGCTTTGTTGGATCTTCGTTAGTAAGCAGTTCAGGTTCATCATTTGTTAATAACTCGATGACCGTCGGGATTAAGAACGTAGCGCTAAATAGCATGCCAAAGCTGTTCGCTTCATGTGCATTTTCACCTAGGACAGTTGGTACTGAGAAGCCTGCTTTCATTGGTGACTCTGCTGATTCTCTACAGCTACCAAGGAGACTTGTTTTTTCACACAATATGTATGGAGCAAAAGGCATCAGGTTTGACATTGGCGTCTCATCTGCGGCTGGGCTCAGAATTGGGATTTGCAAAGAACCTAACAACCAATTTTTTAGCTGTTCAATACCATCCAAAGCTGTTTCTTGCGACGCCATGATCTCGTCGACCGAAGTGTCTGCATCAAAGTTATTGTTGCGGCTCTTAGCAACGTCATAACTTGGATACTCGAACCCATAAGGGTTGCTTTGCATGATTGCACGTTGGAAATATTGACCTGCGATATCGTCATCTTGCTGCAAGAAACCAATAGACATAGCACCAGAGCCTTGACCCATAACGGTTACGTTTTGAGCATTACCACCGAAGTCAGCGATATTGTTATGTACCCACTCTAAGGCGCGCTTCTGGTCACCTAGGCCATAGTTGCCATCTTCGTTCGCGCCTTTAATCCATTGAGTACCTAACTGACCAAGACGGTAGTTAAAGCTTACATAGATGAAAGGCTTACCATCGTCGCTTCCTTGAGCAACCACGGTATCACCGTGCACAAGTGCTTCAGAACCTGAGCCATATTCAAAGTCACCACCGTGAATGAATACATAAACCGGTAGGTCTGCATCAGCATCTACGCCTACTGGGCGCCAAATGTTAAGGTTCAAACAGTCTTCAGATTGTGTCTGTGAAACGGTCTTCAATTGAGGACATGCATCACCAAACGTAGTCGCATCAATGTCACTCCCAAGATCAACCATTTCACTGTGCTCAAAACGCTCTGCATCGGCAAATTTAATGCCTTTAAAAGACTCAACTGAAGCCAGTTTGTCGTCTTCGGTATTCGACGTAATAACCAGCTCTTCTTTGGTCGCTTTGATACTTGCGTCGCCGATTTGAATAGTAAAGGTTTCCGCAGGGGCAGGTACGAGAGGTTCAGGTTTGTCTGGCATTGGAACCGTTGGTTCAACGTCTGTGTCACAACCAGCAAGAGCGGCCGCAATAGCGAGCGCGATGAGAGAACGATATGCAATAGTCATAAAAAAGGTGTCCACAATAAAATTTGGTAAAGTAACGAACAGCGCATCGATACCGTCAAACCTGTCCTTCCATCAGGTGATTCGCTCCATCATTGGTGCGTTTGACGTGGTTGTTTATTTCACTTGCTCTCTGTTGAAAACAAGGGGGCGCAATGTCGTTGGTATGATGTCGGCGCAAGTAAACGTGAGATTTACACCGATATCAGAGTTCAATGAGCTAAGAGCTTATTAGGTCTAGAAGATCAAACGTTCTAGAAGCGATAGCCAAGGTTCAATGTCACAGCCGAACGAGTTTCACCTTTGTTGTACAACACGGTCATGTTGTAATGCTTGCCAATCTGTTTGTTGACTCCGGTTAAAAATGCCCACTGGTTAATGTCGACACCAACGTCGTAATCAAACTCAATATCGTCTGTCTTTACAGTACCTTGCATACGTGAATCTAAACCTTGGTATTCAGCACCAACGAAGAATTGAGCGCGATAATCAACTAATTGGTAGCCCAACATTGGCTGAATCGTGACAATGCCGTCACCCCAATCATCCATCCCTTTCAGACGGGTTTGTGAATAGGTGCCGGTCAGTGATGCAAAGAACTCTTTGTAACCAACAGATAGTGTTGTACCCGCACCGCGTAAGTCATATTCGAGATGCAGTGGTACATTTAAACGCCCACTGTTACACAGTGCTGATACGCCCTCGCACAGTTTGTCACCTAGACCAGGTAGTTTGTTATTGAGTTTATCTTGTAGATATTCTCCCGCAGCGCCGGTGT
The DNA here is from genome assembly GCF_041471965.1 of Vibrio sp. 10N.261.51.A3. Lineage (NCBI taxonomy): Bacteria > Pseudomonadati > Pseudomonadota > Gammaproteobacteria > Vibrionales > Vibrionaceae > Vibrio > Vibrio sp. 10N.261.51.A3. Next base: position 7,096 of record NZ_JBFRPK010000012.1, on the reverse strand, counting down.
AAGAGGCATCAACATTCGCGTCAACGTTTACCTTTCCTACATATCCGAATACATTCCAGAACGGCAGAATATTCACATCACCACGTATTGAAAGACTTTCTGCTTTAACCGTTGCAACGCTATCTTCAGGGTCGAACAGGTCATTCAAGCGCACACCGCCAATCACGTAATCGGTCATAGGAAGGTTCATGTCTTGATTGCGATAAGCAACTGAAACACCGAATGGTAATGGCAAATCGATACCTTGACGACGCACCATGTCACCCATTAAAGGGAATACTCGATCTAACTTAACACTCGCTTCTTGCATACGAGGATCTGAAACTTCTTTTAGACGCTCTTCATGCAGGACATTAACGCCGTTGTCGTCTTCATAAATTGCGACGGGTTCAGTTACAGCGCTCATGGTCATCGGTTTCGTTTTAGACGTACCCTCGATGTTAGTTGTCTTACGTTCAATAACGACTTTACCAGAGTCTAACTTTTGGAAATCAATCACTTGGTAATAGGTATCGACTTTTGACTTACCAAGATTAAATGGCTTGTCGTTGGTGATTACCATGCGTTTTGGTGTGCCGCCTACAAGTTCAATATCAACATTCAAGAAACGGAAATAGGCGATGTCTTGTGGTAAGCCGTATTTCGAATAGTTGAAGCTAATGGTCACGTCGCCGTTGTCTTTTTCATTGACTTTCACTGACGATGGATCGAAGCTTTCTGCATAATTTCTTAGTCGATACTCAGTGCGCGTAAACTCTTCAATTTCATCGATCAGTTTTTCGTTTTCATCCAGCTCTTGCGGGTTGTATTTGACGCGCAGGTCGATGTTGCCTTTGCTGTCTGTGTTTTTTATCAGATAGACGCTTGAGTCACGAACCTCATCGCCAATTTGTATGGTTCGATGTGCGTGTTCAACTAGGTGCTCGCCCTGTACGAGCGAACTGATTGCTAGCTTTGGTAAATCATGACTGATGCCATATTTGTCAAATAGTGCTCGACCTTTTTCCATAACTTCGCTGTAAGTATTGGTTTCTGTCGCAGACGCAAAATTGGGGGTGGTAAGTAATAGGGCGCACGCTAACACAGAAAGAGTATGGGTCTTACAGGCGCTGGTGCGTATTTCAAAAAAACTCATGACGGTTCCCACGCTGAGTAGCCTCAAACCTTCGAGACTCAAACAGTCGATGTAATACTGAACGTCGTGTTCAGTTGTTATGTATTTATCCGTTAGGATTGCTAGTGTGAATGTCGCGACTAAAAATGCATTGCGTCAATCAATGAGAGGATTTTAAGAGGAGGTGGCAGATCGCGTTAATCGCTTTTGATGGACGCTATCCTCATTTAGTAATAATTAGCGTTAATTAATTGATTTATAATGATTTTCAATAGATAAAAAACGGCCTGTGAAGTAAAAATACTTGGCAGACCGTTTTGTTGTGAGTTGTTAAGCGCATTTAGTTCTAAGCAGTTACCCTCACTCTAAATAGATCAGTAAACAACTTCGCTATCATCAGAATAATCAAAATGTTTACGAGCATCAAAAGTGGCGTTTCAATTCCATAAACAGGTGTGAGGTTGAGCGCACCAGATGTGAGAACAACTAATAAGTTAATACCCAATATTCGGTGTACCATGAGCTTAGGTGTCGCGAACACTTTCCATATCACCATAATGTTAAGGAAGTAGAATAGTCCCAGCTCCCATAGTTCTGTCATTAATGGCATCACAAAGATGTATTGCAACAGAACCACCGACCCTGTACCCAACACACCATAAAAAGCGTCCTTAATAACGCTTGGTGGCATGGTCGGCACCATAGCAGAGAATACACCGGCTAACATAGGAAATATGAAACCACCTGGAACTGGAAGATAAATCCAAACCAACAGCGATGTGATAAACATCGACACGCCTTGCAGCACTTTGCGCCCATCTTCATTCAAATGTTCAACAAACGTGCGATGTGCATGATGCCAAGACACGTCTTTATGATCACCTATGACATTGAGTTCACCCTCAACAAGAGATTGTTCTGGTGTTAATACATCGAACGTCTTCAAGTTGTGAGTAAGAACTGCCCATTGGATATCTAAGTCTGATTCGCTGTTACTTTGTTTGAGTAATGTATCTTGGATATGTGCCATTTCATCGATACGCAAGCGCCATGTTTGGATGTTCTCTTTAAGGTGGTAGCTTCCGGTCAGTGGCAGATCTAAAAGTTGATACAGCTTATCAATATTCGCGGTGTTGCTTTCAAGTGCGGCAATGTCGATGTTGTCTGTTTTTTCCATTGCATCTAACAACGCTTGTTTACTGGTTTCGAAACGTTGTACAAAGTTGAGTTCAGTATTCACAGGCCACACGATGCGATACACAATAGAGAACACAACAACACCTAATAGTGTTTCTTGAAGTCTAAGTACAGCAAAGTGAAAGGTGGTTTGGTTATCAAACCCGCCCAGACAAGCAACAATCGAACACACGGTAAATCCTATTGAAAAGATGTAGCCGTATTTCTCGTCACTAGACATGAAAATACAAGTGCCTAAGAACACGGTAAGAAATGTTAGAAACAAAAATCGATCTTGTGAAAACATCGCAATGAGGAAAAAGGCATAACCGGTCCCTAACAAGGTTCCCATTAACCGGTTATGGCCTTTGTTTATTGAATGGGCGAAGCTCTCGTTCAATGCCATCACTGCGACGGCTATCGCAGCCCAATACGGTTTTTCCCAACCAAACCACAACGCTAGGCAGATTGCGATAACGATAGAGAGTGCGACTTTAATCGCGTCTTTAGTCGATGCAGTGAACATAAGAATCACCTAGCTATTTTTGATTATCTTGATCGAGGCAGTCATACCAACACGCAGTTGTACGTCTTCTGGTATTTTCTCTAACTTCACTTTGATAGGGATGCGTTGAGCTAGGCGTATCCATTGGAAGTTTGGATTCACGTTTGGCAATAAATCATTACCTGTGCTGCCGTCTTGCTTCGCGATACCAAAACCAATACTTTTGATATGTCCTTCTAGCTGAACATTGTTGTGCATCATTAAGGTCACATAAGCAGTGTCCTGAGCATCGACACCGACTAAATCAGTCTCTTTGAAATAACCTTCAATCCAGAAGCTATCTTCATCAATTAGCGCAACCACAGGTGAATTCGCGACAACTTGAGAGCCAACACGTAGGTTCAGATTGGTGATATAGCCGTTAGTAGGCGCATATACCTTGGTGTACTCAAGGTTGAGATGTGCTTCTTCTACGTTCGCTTTTGCCAGTTCGACATTTGCGGCGCTGGTTTCTACCGCGTTGTTCAAGTTGTTTAGTGTCAGCACGGGCACGGCACCGGGCGTTCTTTTCTCTAAATTCAACGCGCGTTGCTCTTCGTTTTTGGCTTTGGCGAGTAGGGCAAATGCTTGTTTTTGAGTCGCAAGTGCTTTTCTGTAGGTCGCCTTGTAAATACTCGGATCGATCTCAAAAAGAAGATCGCCTTTTTTTACCTTCGAGTTGTCTTCGACATGCACTTCAATGACTTGACCCGTGACTCGAGGTGTAATCGAGACGATATAAGCGCTGACTTGTCCGTCTCTGGTCCATGGGTTACTTGAGTACGACTGGTAATAGCTATAAACCACAGTTCCCGCAGCAGCCAATAATAAAAGTGTAATGAGATAACGTTTGATCACAGTAAGTGCCTCAAAAAATGGTAATAAAATGGCCGATAGCGCCAGTAAAAATCACGATCAAGCTCAGTTCTGCTATTGCAGGAAAGGCGACGTACTTATGAAGGCCAAAGCGTGTCGCGATTGACCCTGTTAGCATTGTCAGTATGTAAGCCAGTGCGATAACCAATAACAGCGGTGGGAAGTAGACTTCATCCCACACAAGCTCATGCGGCATGGTATTCATGGTTCTGTTCTCTATTTGTTTGATGAATGCAACGATAACGGAGTTCGATTTATTGTGATAATCGCTTATAGAGGATCGTACCCATCACAATCCAACTTTATTCGGTGATTATGCCAACTGCCTCTTTGTTGAGAGCCGTAAGCCAGTAAAAAAACGGTAGGAGGTTGTCGTTCTTGAAGTGGAAACACTTAATTGAAATTGATTTCGAAAATCATCTACTTTTGCCGGTTTAAGATAAATATATTTAAACCAATCACTTAAGGTGTAAATTGCACTTCAAAAACTATGCGAACAGTTAAAGTGATGATTTGATCCATCAAATGGGATTACATAATAAAACCTTTTGTTCTTAATATTCGGTTCGAAGCAACGAGATGCTTTATTTATTTTGAATAATCCAACAAATATCATTATTAAGTTATTCGTTAGATTATTTACTCCTTATATTTAGTAACAAGAGTAAATTTGTCATGGACATTATTTCTAATCTGTTTGACATGGCACCATTTGTCGCACTATTTATTACACTCTCATTGGGTTATATGGTTGGTAAAATTACTATCGGCCGATTTGTTTTAGGCGGTGTGGCCGGAACATTATTAATGGGCGTAATTATTGGGCAATTTGGTGTTCAGATTGATCCCGGCGTAAAAAGTATTTTCTTTGCGCTCTTTATTTATGCTGTGGGTTATCAAGGCGGCGCACAATTCTTTAAAGCGCTTAACTTTAGAACCATCAACATTCTGTTGTCTGCGGTTGTTATGACGGTTTCAGGCTTATTGTGTGTACTTGCCGCTGCGTGGTTGTTTGACTTAGATAGAGGTACTGCTGCGGGCCTAGCTGCCGGTGGTTTAACTCAGTCTGCGATCATTGGTACTGCAGGCGATGCGATCGCCCGTTTGGGTGGTGTGTCTGAAGAAGCCAAACATCTGATGCAAACTAACGTTGCTGTAGGTTACGCTGTAACATACATCTTTGGTTCTCTAGGTCCAATCCTAATGGTGACATGGGTATTCCCAACACTAATGAAATGGGACATTCGCGCTGAAGCAATCAAAATGGCAGAAGCGAACTCAGATGGTAATGCAGAGCTTGGTGCTGGTGAATTCAATGCGATGACAAAACTTGAGACTCGCGCTTTTGAAATCAAAGCAGAGAGCAAAGTGAATGGTTTGACACTAGCCCAAATCAATCAAGATTCAATAGACGCATGCATCGAAGTTATCGAGCGTGATGGCAAAGCGATTGAAGCAGACAAATTTACTAAGTTTCAACAAGGCGATGTTCTGGTTATCACAGGTACTCGTAAAGCCATTGGTCAGTTGAAAGGTGACTCTGTTGGCTCTGAAGTTGTGCTTCCAGAAGAGTACGAAGTCATTGAAGAGAACCGTCAGCTTATCGCAGACAACAAACAACTGATTGGCCGTACACTAGGTCAAATCAAATCAGAAGCGAACAAAGGCACTTACCGTGGTGTTTATGTGACTGACTACCTTCGCGAAGGTGTATCAATCCCAGTTCACGCTGACCTTGTTGTTAAGAAAAATGATGTTATTCAATTAACTGGCTCACCAAGCGATATTAATCGTGTTCAAGGTACAATCGGTAAGCCAATGAACTCAGCAACAATGACTGACTTCATTGTACTAGGCATGGGTATGGTATTGGGTCTTTTGATTGGCCTAATCAACTTCAAAATTGCAGGTATTCCGGTCACTATCGGCTCTGGTGCAGGCTGTCTAGTGTCAGGTCTGATTGTTGGTTGGTTACGCAGCCGTAACCCACATGTGGCGCAATTCCCAGAATCAGCAGCAAGCTTTATTCGCGACTTCGGTCTAGCAGCATTCGTGGGTATCGTTGGTCTTGAGGCTGGCCCTCAAGCGGTAGACACCATCAAAGAACACGGTATGAGCCTACTATTCTTGGGTGTTGCGGTAACCATCATTCCACAGATTATTTC
>NZ_JBFRPK010000012.1:0-412 GCF_041471965.1 Vibrio sp. 10N.261.51.A3 | reverse complement strand
GCATTGATGGAAAAAACAGGCAATGCAACTCCAGTATTCTCATTCACAGTGACTTACGCAGTAGCCAACGTGCTATTGACCCTTTGGGGACCAATCATCGTCGGCATTATCTCCGTCAACGCTGGTATGTAATTCAGACTATAACGTCAGTCTAAGACGTCAATCCAATTAAAACACTAAGCGATTCCCTGGCCAAACATAGGGAAGGGGATCGACTTGCTAAAATTTATGAAAGTAAGGTATCTATTATGACTACTCAAACTCCAACTATCGATTTTTCAAAATTCGCTGACCTAAGCCCATTCGAGCTAAAAGACAAACTGATTGAAGTGGCGCAAGCTGTGCCAGATCGTGCACTTCTTGATGCAGGTCGTGGTAACCCTAACTTCCTAGCAACGCTACCTCGTAAAGC
>NZ_JBFRPK010000011.1:0-52249 GCF_041471965.1 Vibrio sp. 10N.261.51.A3 | reverse complement strand
GGCCTCCTCCTACTCGATTCGACGAGCATTCGAGGAAGATAATCGACGATGTATTCCGAAACAGGTTCTGAGTGATTGAACGGAGTAATTCGTCCTTAATATGTGAACAGTGATATTTTACTTGGTTCCATGATTGTTCAAACAAAATACTTAACATCTCTATTTTTGTGACTCATGCATAAGAAAGCGCTTTCTTTGGTGGGGTTGATCACGGTTTATATTCACAAGATCCATTTATACTCTTTCCATACCAACTGAGCGGTTAAAGCCAATAAGGTTAAGAGTGCATAGTGAATGTGGGCTTAGATTTGATCTTCTTTAAATCTGTTCGATTGGTTTTTTTAAGAAAAACAAAGAAAGCGCTTTCTTTTTGAAAGTATAATTTGGAACATGGAGTTATTATGAAACTTTCTAAGCTTACCCTTGCTTGTTTAGTCGCTACTGCTGGCTTGTCTACTGTACCTACTGCATATGCCGAAAAATCGGATGGATTTGAATTTCACGGCTATTTCCGTGCTGGTGTTCTATTCAGTGAAAATGACGATTTTAAACGTGCAAAGTTCCCAGCATCTAAAGAGCGTTTAGGTCGATTGGGTGTTGAGTCGGATAGCCACTTTGAAGTAGCACTGCAGAAAAATTTTGAGAATGACGGTGGTCAGAAAATTCGAATCAAAACACGAGCTGCAGCCAATAATGCGGAATATGCAACTAACCAACTTGGTGCCAATGCCGATGCAACCAACAGCGAAATTGGTATGGCAGAAACTTTTGTCGAGTTTGAAGGTGTATCTGAAACCGGTGTTGTATGGGGTGGTAAGCGCTTTTATGGTAAAGATAATTACATCTTTATGACCGACTTTTTCTACACGGATATGTCAGGTACTGGTGTTGGTATTGAAGGTGTTGAGCTAGGTGGCAATAAGTGGGACTTTGCTTATATTGCAAGCGATGACTCTGGCGATACAAGTTTCTGGGGTGACAGCAACAACATCATGCATGCACTTCATGCTGGCGTGAACTTTGGCAGTGTTGAGCTTCACGCTATGGCTAAGTATATGCCAGACAATATGGTCGATTTAGGTTTTGGTAATGGCCCAGAAGCATTCGCTGAGAATGGCTATGAAATGACGGCAATTGTTCACACTGAGTCTGTCTTTGGGTTGTCAGATAAAGGTTTTACAAAATACATCGCGCAGGCTGGTAAAGGCTTAGGTTCGGGTAACCTTTTAGGCGGTACTCTTACGACTTACAACACGTACAAGCCTGGTAGTGACTATCAAAGTTGGTTAACGACAGGCACGGGTTGTGGTACGTCTTGTTTGAAGGCTGTTGATGAAAACGATGTATCACTACGTGCTTTAGCATGGGGTGGGTACTTTTTTGAAAATGGTGTGAATATTTTCCACTCTCTTCAAACCCAGTACAACGATTTTGACAATGGTGACACAGACGGCTGGGTATCAGCAATGGTGCGACCAACGTTCCCAATTTCAGAAAACTTCTTTATCGCTACCGAAGCTGGTTATATGTACAACTACGAAGACCGTAATGGTGAGTCAAAGAATTCTTATGATTACAAGCTAACAGTAGCACCGACTCTAGTTGTGCACTCTGGCTTCGGTCCATCTCCAGAAATTCGCTTCATGGCATCTTACCTTGATGGTGAAATGCAAGACGGCACGGGTAAAGAGGGTGACTTTGTTGTAGGTATTCAAGCTGACATGTGGTGGTAGAATTTTTACCTTCGGGTCTTAAGTGATATCGAGCATACCGGGGGAGTGGTATGACGGCCTTGCCTTTAGGGCGGGCAAGGCTCTCGATATCCCTATTTATTGCAATAGTTGAGCTCTTTCCTAGCAGCACAAAGAGTTTCATTTTTATTGCTATGAGTCTTCCATATTTGAATTTCATTTCAAATGTGTTCTTGCCAAAGATACTCATCGACCGCTTCGAAAGAAGCGGTTTTTTTATGTGTGACATATCTAATCTTTTAAGGCTTAAGGCTTAAGGCTTAAGGCTTAAGGTTTAAGGGGGAAAGGGTTATGAGTTATGGGAAGAATGTTGCTTTCTAAATTCGCGAGGGCTGCATCCATTTTGGGCCTTAAAACATTTGGAGAAATAGTTGCTGTCAGAAAAGCCGCAAGACTCAGCAATGTGTTGGATGCTTTTGTTGTCGTTTAATAATAAGGATGCCGAGTGTCGAATTTGAAGGTCTTTGACGTATTGGTTTGGGGATGTATTTAAAAACTGCCTGAATAACCTTTCTAGTTGCCGCTTGCTAATATAAGCCGCTTGCGCGATAGCTTCTGTATCCAATCCCACGTCTTTGTAATGACGGTCAATATGTGCGAGAGCACGGCTCAATGCCAAGGTTGTTTTTGGTAAGCTATGGGTCTGTTCTTGATATCGCCGAGAAAGTTCTATCGCAAGTTGCTGCATTGTGCTCGTCAATATGATTTCAAACCCCTGTTCTGCGTTGTCGTATTCCGATTTGATTTGTTGTAGAAGTCCATTAATTCGTTTCAACTGAGAAAGTGATAACGTAAGCTTTGCTTGATATTCAGATGCTTGTCGAGCAATTGGTTCTACCTTGAAAAGCGCTTGATAGCCTGGCATTTGACGCATTGAAGGGACCTCAAAAAAAGGCAATGCCGTATCAAACATCAAGTTTACAATCTTCAGTTTATTTACTTCACAAAATCCATGTTCAATATCCCCATTAATAACAAATACATCTCCTGTACTTAAAGGGTAAGTGTGGCTAGCTACCGTATGCTTTCCACTACCACTCACAACTAAGAAAAGTTCAGAAAAGTCATGGCTATGTACGTCAAAGTCGAAATCGTGATGACCATCGACATAGGCAAATTTTATCTGAGGATATCTCTGATGACTTTGGAGTCTAAACTTGGTTTTCATGTCGCTATTTTACCTATTTCTGTCGCTTATTTGGTAGTTAAACGCCGTGGTTAAGATTACTATTTTTTGAACAAAGACAATATTAACTTTTAGAGCGAGAGGTCAAATTTTTGCTCTAAGTAAAAAAATAGTAGGACTTTAAATGAATACTGTGGAAATTCTCGAAGCACAGAAGCAGCTTGCACCCATAAGTCGACAAGCGGCTACTGAGGGCATTGTGCTACTAAAAAATAGTGATTCAATATTGCCATTGCAGGCTAGTGATACGGTGTCTCTTTTTGGTCGCTGTCAGATTGATACCTACCGAAGTGGCACTGGATCTGGTGGAGCTGTGAATGTCCCTTATTCCGTTAATGCATTACAGGGCTTGTATGAGAATCCAAACATCAATCTTAATCTCAGTTTGGTGGAGGTATACAAACGTTGGGTCAAGGACAACCCGTTCAATGACGGAGGAGGTGGTTGGGCAGCAGAACCTTGGTTTCAAGATGAAATGCCTCTTTCAAATTCAGTTGTGATGGATGCCGTTGCCAAATCTAACAAAGCCGTTATTTTTATCGGTCGAACGGCGGGTGAAGATCAAGATAATGCACAGCAGCAAGGTAGTTACAATTTAACCGCGCTAGAAATACAAATGTTGGAGAAAGTGACAGAATATTTTGATGATGTCATTGTGATACTGAACGTGACCAACATAATCGATATGTCATGGACAAGTTCACTTAAAGGTTCTGCTGCGATTAAGGCTGTTCTGTATAGTTGGGCCGCAGGTATGGAAGGTGGGCATGCTTTAGCTGATGTTTTATCAGGTGATGTTAGCCCGAGTGGACGTTTGACCGACACTATTGCGCACTCTTTATCTGATTATCCTTCCAGCGCTAGCTTCGGAAATAAAGAGCGTAATCTGTACCAAGAAGATATCTATGTCGGGTATCGGTATTTTGAAACTTTCAATCCTAAAGCTGTTCAATTTGAGTTTGGTTTTGGGCTGTCCTACACCCGCTTTTCCAATCAATTAAATGCGCTAACGATTCTTGGTTCTGGCTCTGAACAAGAGTTGGTCTTCGATATTGAAGTTAAAAACATAGGCGAGAAATACAGTGGTAAGGATGTGGTTCAACTGTATGTTGAATCGCCTCAAGGTCACCTTGGTAAGCCTTCACGAGCACTGATCGGTTTTGTGAAAACACCGACCTTGGACCCGCAAGATACGGTGTGTTTGACTATTTCATGTCCTCTATCTTCCTTCGCATCATTTGATGACTCCGGTAAAACGGGACACCCAAATAGTTACGTACTTGAAGCTGGAGAATATCACTTTTATCTAGGAGGAAGTGTTCGCCAGGCAAAGCTTGTTAGTGAGAGCGTTAAAATAGAAGAGCTGTTAGTTGTTGAGCAATTAACGGAAGCACTTGCTCCTGTCACCGGATTTAGTAGGTTGATCCCAAAAGGCAACGAGGAAAATGGTGTTTACAGTTGCGATTACGAATCTGTGCCGCTGCGAACTATTGATTTGAGTAAACGTATTCTGAGTGAGCTTCCAAGCTCTATTCCTCTTGGTGAAGATACGGGCATTCGTTTACTGGATGTTAAGCAGGGGCGAGCGAACATTGACGAATTTATCTCGCAAATGACCGTAAAGCAGTTAGCGACAATTGTTCGTGGGGAAGGTATGTGCAGCCCTAAGGTGACGCCAGGTACTGCTGCTGCTTTTGGGGGTGTTTCGCCGAGCTTATTTGATTTAGGTATCCCTGTCGTTGCAGCTGCTGATGGTCCGTCTGGTATCCGAATGGACAGCGGACATAAAGCATCTCAAGTCCCAATTGGTACATTATTAGGCTGTACATGGAACCCAGAACTGAATGAGAAACTATTTCATTTAGTGGGGAAAGAGATGCAAGCCAATCATATTGATACGTTGCTTGGTCCTGGGATTAACATCCACCGCCACCCTTTGAATGGTCGAAATTTTGAGTATTTCTCAGAAGATCCATTTCTCTCAGGGGTAATAGCTGCATCTCAAACTCTTGGTCTTAAAGCTGCAGGAGTATCTGGCACAATCAAGCATTTGGTGGCGAATGATCAAGAAACGTCACGGTTTGATGTTGATAGTGTTATATCTCAAAGAGCACTTCGTGAGATTCATCTGAAGCCTTTTGAAATAGCGGTAAAACAAGGAGGAGCTTCGAGTGTTATGACCTCCTACAACCCTATTAATGGTCACTGGGCTGCATCCAATTACGACCTCAATACTACGATTCTTCGTGGGGAGTGGGGTTATAAAGGGATAGTGATGACGGATTGGTGGGCAAAAATGAATGACCCAATCAAAGGTGGCTCTGAAAGTCGAAGTTACACATCCTTTATGATTCGCTCTCAAAATGATCTTTATATGGTTGTTGAGCATGATGGTGCGGAAAATAACGTGTCGAATGACGATACGTTACAGGCGCTTGAAAACGGAACGTTGAGCTTAGGGGAGTTGCAACGAAGCGCGATGAATATTTGTCGTTTTATTATGGACTCTCCAGCAATGGGTCGCCCATTAGTCGCTTTTGATCCAGTTAAGAGCTTTGAGGCGACCCAAAATCTTAATAAACAACAGAGTAAAACTGATGGAGACTTTTGCTCTCTGACGGCAGAGCAACATGCAATAGTATTACCACTTAATATCAGAGAAAACCGTAGCATTGTTTTGGAAGTTAAACAGGCTGGTGTGTATCGATGTGCAGGTATTGTTAACTACGATAGTGGCACTTTGGCTCAATCTGCGTGTAGTTTAAGTCTCAATAACGTGTACGCGATGTCTCTATCAGTGAATGGTACTAATGGCGAGACAGTTTCAGTTGAGGGGCTCTCCGTTAAGCTTGATAAAGGCTTTTATTCTTTGGATATTGAATTCATCAAATTAGGCTTAGAATTGGAGCAATTAGTATTTTCGTTTATGCCTGAATAGGGCTAAGGGATAACAGTCGTTTATTTAACTCTCGTTGCTCAAAAAAGAGGTAAAGTGAGAGAAAATAAACGACTACTTTGAGGTTGAGTTATTGTGCTTTTTGATATTGCTTCATCGCGTCAACAAAGGAGTTTCGCATCCCTTCGATTCCTAATCGCTCAGATTCTTCAACGTAAGCCAGTGCTGCACTAAAATCTCCAGATGAAACCGAGTTTTCTATAAGAGTTTGATAAACCTCTTTCTTATTCAGTGTATTTTCCGTTAATAAATCTGATTGGGCTACGGTTGATTCTGGAATAATTTGTTGAACTCGCTTTTGACGGTTTTGTTCTTCAACAACGGTGGTTACCGCTGTGAATTTAAAATCAAAGGAGACTTTCCCGATTGCAGAATGAGGGATGGCGTAGTCCGTGTTATGAGCGATGTTTGCCTGGATATCACCAGAACGTATCGCCATATCACTTGGTTTTTCGACAGGAGTTGTTTCCGCGAGTGCTTCGCTGGTTGTGAATACGACCAAGTAAGCAGGAGCCTCGCCGTTTAAGTAACGTTCTTGCAGTTCGATTTGCGCGCCATATTGTGCACCATCAAGCAGGCTAAGTGGTTGGTACTTAATACTTTCATTGCCAATGACATCTAGCGGCTGGTAATTTTTGTCTAAGACTAAAAGTGACGGAACGAATGCTGAATAACTAGCATTTGAAGTCACTGAAAAACGAATAGCATCTAGTGTTGCAGGAAGCTTTAGCCCTCCAGCAAAGGATCGGCCCGATTTGAACTCGATCTTAGGGCTTGCTGTGGTGATCGAAACAGATGTTTCTTCTGGGTTCGTAACGCTTTGATATTGAATTGTACTCAGGTTTTCACAGCAGTTTTCGTTGTTCTGTAGTGACTCTAGCCCCGGAGAAGTTTTGTGGTAGCTAACCGGTGACTCTGTCACTGTTGAACAGGCGCTTAGTGCGAATACCGCTGGTAGAATTGCTAAATATTTCATAATTTCTCACAGTTAAAAAAGCATATCTGATTCAGAGTGCCTGATTGATAATAGAGATACACTACAAGAAAGCGCTTTCTTTTTGAGTGACGAACACCAAATTTAAAGAAATACTCGCTAATAATTAGTACGAATTAGGTAACAGGCTGCCGTTGGGCTGTTACCTAGATTGAAAGTTAACGAGATACCGAACTTAACAACTGAGTAAAGCGTTGCCAAGATTTTTGGTCAGCTTCATGTTGATAGTTATTCGATCCGAATACTGTGAAGGCGTGTGGCGCACCACTATAAGTGATCATCTCATGCGGAACTTTGGTTGATTCAAGTTGAGCGGCGAGGCTTCCAAAGTCGTGCATTGAAATCATGGCATCAGCCGTGCCGTGGAACACGACTACGGGAGCTTTAGTCTGCGAGTAGTCTTGGCCTTTTGGTGTTGATAAACCGCCATGGAAGGTTACGTAAGCCTTCGAAGGAATTCCCGCACGAGCAGCTTCCAATACAGCAGCTCCACCAAAGCAGTATCCCATTATTACGTTGTTATCTAAGTTGCCGCCAAGTCTTTTCGCTTCCATGGCTCCTGCGTTGAGTAGCGCACGCATTTTCTCTCTGTCTTTGTACAGTTCACCTGTGTGTTGCTTTTTATCTTTCACTTCGGTTGGGCGAATGCCTTTACCAAATAGGTCGATGGCGAACACGTTGTAACCGAGTTCGTTGAGCATCTCAGAACGTTTCTTTTCGTAATCGGTTAAGCCATCCCAATCGTGTATTAGCAGTACTAAAGGTGCTTGGTCACTGGCCTCACTCCAATAACCTTCGTAATCCATCCCATCGACTTGGTAAGTGACGTTTTCTCCTGATATCGCAGAGAAGGGCAGTAAAACTGAAAACAGGCCGAGTGTAGTGAGTTTTCGCATGCGTAATTCCTTTCGATGACAATTGACGTTCCAATCGAAAGTATAGATAACGCGATGATTCTCGCCAGATTTCTGTCTCTAACTTGAAATGTCTGGCAGGGATAGCAGGTGGCTATTACTGATAAACAGCCATCGAAAGGGAGTGCGATGGCTGTTCATGATGCGCTGAGAAATTCTCAGTTCGCAGAAACGCGGGGCATTAGAGTAGAAAAGAACGGATTACTACCAAGTAGCGTTATCAGCGGTGTGACTACTTCGAAGTTCTGGGTACTTACGTTGATAGCGCGGCAACATCGACTCATTACCTAAGATACCACCTTGATGGATATAGATGACAGTTTTGGTTGGGTTATCTTCTTGCCATTGTTCTAAGCATTGCCACATTAATGGGTCGTAGAGCAGGTCGAATTCAATATCAGTTTGTTCTTGTAGAGCCAACCAAGTTTGATAATCCTGTTGATACAATTTTCCAAAGTGGTGTTTGGCTTTAAGCGGTAATATCTGCGGATGTTCACTTTCGCCAAGCTCATTGAATTGCTGCGTTAAATAGTCACTGCCACCAACACAAGCACAGGTTAACACTGGGATGTTGTGCATTTTTAAATGCTTATGAAGGTACAGCGCAGTACTGCCAGTCCCTGCGGGGAGTGCGATCACAAAATCGTGTTGGTTTTCGAAGCGAGTCCAGCTCAGTATTTCCATTGCCAATTGCTTAACACCATACTCAGCAAGCTGAGAGCGGCCACCCTCGGGTAACACAATGCAGTGTGAGTCAGGTTGTCTTACTTGCTCAATATACTCTTGTGGATGAAGCTCAGAGCCTGTTTCTTTGACTGAAATAACCTCAGCCCCGAGATCGATAGCGCCACGGTAGTTGCCGAGTGGGCGTTCTTGTAGCCATCGAGGTAGGTGATCAACGTAAAACTCAAGCGTCCAGCCTTTGATTTTCGCAAGTGCGGCGAGTGAGAACAAGGAGTTAGCCTGAGCGGAACCATAGCTTATTAGAGTGGTGGTGTTTGGGCTATCGTCTTCCAGTAGCTTCATGAACTTTCTGGCTTTGTTGCCGCAAAAGTGGGAGTGAAGCTGATCGTCACGCTTTAAGAAAAAGGTGTGCTCGTTGTATTGATGTTGAGTTACAGGGCTATTATTTAGTTTCATCGCACTTAGACAAAATGCTGACTCAGAGCCAGCATTTATAGTTCAAATAGGACTGACGAGTATCTAGTAGCTAGGGACCGCTGTAAACCAACTAAATCAAGTTTTCGTTCGATATTGAGCTTCGAACTATGAACTCATTTACTCTGGGGTGGATGCGGATAGATCGGTTTGAAAGGTGATCTTAGCGGTACATCCACCACAGCTGCGATTGACCAATTCAAAGCCCCATTGGAAGCGTTGACATAAGTCCTCGACAATCAATAAACCTAACCCATGCCCATTTGGATTGTATTGCTCCTGCAGGCCTTCGCCTTGGTCTTCAATAATAAGACTGTCTTGAGAAAGGGTAATAGTTACTGTACCGCTATTAGTGGCTGCAATCGCGTTTCTTAACAAGTTACCGACCAACATATTCATTATCGCGCTGGTGGCCTGAATTGTGGGTTCTGATTGAACGTACATGGAGATGTCGACGTCTTTCTCATCCGCCTGTGCTGAGTTTTTTGAGACGATAGTCTCTAACTCTTGTTGGCTAAACAATCGCAGTGGCGCATCGTCACTGTTTCTTTCGTAACGCACGAGGCCGAGTAGGGCATCGACCATCTCTGACATCTGAACAATGGCTTCATCAATGCGCTCAATCTGGCGAGATTGAAACTCGGTGGTTTCGCTTCTTAGCAGTAATTTATTTGCGCCACGAGCGACCGTTAACGGTGTTCTTAGTTCATGACTTGAGTAGCGAGCAAAGGCTTGTTCACGTTTGAGTAAGGAATTGATTTCTCTTCGGTACTGATTGAGTTGATCTGTGAGCTGACGAAACTCAACTGCGGCGTCGTCATTGACACTAAATTCTTCATTGAGGTTGAGCTTATTGGATTCCAATTGTTCGGAAATAGAATTGAAGGGTTCAATCAGTCGTTTAGATAATCGATAGAGCAGAGCACCAAAGCTAAAAATTAGAATAGAGAGTAATGTTAGTACAAAGGTGGTCGCATAAACCAGTTCGTAAATCTCAAACTCGACGCGGTCGATCTCGGAAAGCAGAACGATTGGGTGGGTTTGACCTTTATCAGAATACTCACCAACATACACCATGCGAGAGTTAGGTTCTTCACCTACCTCGCCAACAAAGCTTTCTTTGCCTTTAATGTATTTGAGGTATTCGGCAGGTATCAATGAAAGATCATTGTAGGCGATTGTCAGGTCATCAATTCTTAACGTACCGCTTTCCCCTGCTTGGAATAAACCAACCGCATAGTTACGGTCGATCAGGATGCGTCTTTCACCGACGCGATCTTCTGACATGTAGAGTGCGGCAACAAAGACTAAATAGACAAAGGTCGATACAATCACGGCCATTAACCCAAAGAAAACCGCTAAGCGGCCGGTTAGGGTTTTGGTGCTCGTGAGAACATTTAAAATCAATTCGATGACTCCAGACGGAATCCAACTTTAGGGACGGTAATCAACATCTGAGTATCAAACGGCTTGTCGAGTTGGTTACGTAATTGATAGATGTGACTGCGCAACACGTCATTGTTGGGTTCGTCTTCTTCCCAGAGTTTGTAGGAAATATCTTCGCGAGTAACCACTTCTGGTGCTTTTTGGCACAACATCTCAAGGATGGTGTAAGTGGTTGGGTTGAGTGCGAGTAACTTATCTTGACGGTAAGCTTTACGCGTTTTTTGGTCGATGGTGAGTTCATCAAACTGCAATTTAGAAGAAGCCACTTTTCCTCGGTAACGACGAACAAGCGCTTTCATTCTGGCTTCCAAAATATCCAAATCAAAAGGTTTGGTTAGATAGTCATCGGCACCATGCTCAAACCCTTTTAACATATCATCGCGGCTATCTAACGCAGTCAACATCAAAATAGGTGTCGCGTTGCCTTGGTCTCGCAGTTTATTACAAACCGTGAGGCCGTCCATTCTTGGCAACATCAGATCCAATATGATGATATCAAATGAGTTTTCCAACGCGAGTTGCAGGCCGAGTTCGCCGTTGTCCGCATAATCGAGTTCCATGCCAATACACTCAAAATAATCAAACAAGACACCTGCGATTTCACGGTTATCTTCGACTAATAGAACTCGTTTCATTTTGATTCTCATACAGAAATAGACGGTAACATTATCCTGAGTGAGCGTGAAAAATATGTCAATAACATAACTTTCACTTATGAGGGGGTAGATTGGATTCAGATTAAAAAATAGAAGAACGTATTATGTCTGAACTTCATATTAGCCGACCTAAAGTCTCCACATCACGGATCAATCCCGCCGTTTCACTATCGATCATTGTGCCGTTTTACGATGAACAAGAGGTGTTAGAAGAGTTTCATTCTCGCTTAACCAAGGTACTGGATAGCTTACCCATCACCAGTGAAATTGTTTATGTCGATGATGGCAGCAAAGACAACAGCTTGGATTTGGTGAGTTCATTCACTTCAATCAATAGCTCAATTTCTGTGATCGGTTTAAGCCGTAACTTTGGTAAAGAATCAGCGATGAGTGCTGGCCTCGAACACTGCCGAGGACAAGCTGTGATCTTGCTCGATGCCGATCTACAAGACCCACCCGAGCTGATTCCTCAAATGATTGCCAAATGGCGCGAAGGTTATGACGTCGTCAATATGCAGCGTAGCCAACGTGATGGTGAAACGTGGTTTAAGAAGTTTTCAGCAGCAAGCTTTTACAAAGTCATGAACGTGGCAGCGAAGATCGATGTTCCAGAAAATGTGGGTGATTTCCGACTGTTAAGCCGAGAGGTTGTCGACCATATCAACCAACTGCCTGAACGTAACCGTTACATGAAAGGCATCTTTTCATGGCCAGGTTTTAGACAAGCAACGATTCAGTTTAAGCGCGATGCTCGCTTCTGTGGCGAGACGAAATGGAACTACCTGAAACTCATCGGATTGGCGATGGATGGCATCACATCATTTTCTATCCGCCCACTGCGTATTGCGACGGCCGTTGGTGGATTAGTGGCGCTTACCGCTTTTGTGTATGGCGTCTTCATCGTGTTCAAAACCATGATGTTTGGTGAGCCTATTACTGGCTACCCATCCATGATGGTGGTTCAACTTGCCCTTGGCGGCATTCAACTTCTGAGTATTGGTTTAATGGGGGAATACATAGGTCGTATTTTCATTGAAACCAAGAACCGCCCTTTGTATCTGATTCAATCGGTGGTCGATACCCCAGCATTAAAAACACATTTTAAATTAGAGGAGTCAGCATGAGCCTGAACCGAACGCACCTATGGTATTTGTTGGCTTTTGCATTGGTTCTAAGGCTCTTATCTCTGGCGACATACCCTTTAATGGATACTACGGAAGCGCGCTATGGAGAAATGGCTCGCTTGATGGTAGAAACCGGCAATTGGTTAACCCCTCAATTTGATTACGGCATCCCTTTCTGGGGTAAGCCACCGTTGTTTACATGGATGAGCGCTGCCGGTATTGAGTTGTTCGGCCTGAGTGAGTTTGCCGTTCGCGCACCACATTGGTTAGCGGGTGTAGCAACGATTTTGTTGACCGCTTACATGGCGAAACGAACAGGGCAAAGTGCGTTGGTTGCCGCGGTAGTGTTGGCGACATGTGGTATTTTCTCTATTGCGGCAGGTGCTGTGATGACAGACATCGCGTTAACCTTAGCGATGACTATTGCCATGCTGGGTTTCTACCTATGTTGGCTAGGAGGAGAAGCGGGGAAGGGTGAAGGGAGTGCGAAGACTAATCGGTCTTGGGGTTATGTTGGTTTCATTGGTTTAGCATTAGGCTTGCTGGCAAAAGGGCCGGTAGCGATTGTCATCATGGGTATCGCAGTTTTCCCTTGGTTGGTATTACAACACGGCTTCTTTGGTGCTTTCAAAGCGCTTTGGCAACGTTTCCCATTGTTGTCTGGTTTAGGTGTGATGTTAGCGATTGCTCTACCTTGGTACATCATGGCTGAAATGGCAACACCGGGTTTTATTGATTACTTTATTGTTGGCGAGCACTTTAAGCGTTTTGTTGTGAGTGGCTGGGAGGGCGATTTATACGGTTCTGCCCATGACCAAGCAAGAGGCATGATCTGGTTGTTTTGGCTTCAAGCGGCTGCACCGTGGTCGATTGTGTTGCCTATTTTGACTTTCGCCCGTCGTAAGAAAATCGCAGAAGTTAACGCTGAACATAGTGGATTGTTTTCATTCCTCGTGTGTTGGTTGGTCTCTCCTCTGATTCTTTTTACCATGGCGGGTAATATTCTTCCTGCCTATGTGTTGCCAGGCATTCCTGCCCTTGGCTTGTTGGTGGCAATGCTTGTAGTAGAAAAAGATAAGAAGTGGTTCTCGAGTGTGGCTTTAGTGCTACCTGTGTTGCTAATGATTGCAATGGTCTACCTCAACTTAGGCAAAGCGAATGAGAAAAGTGACCGTATTATCTTCGAACAGATTACGGATGAAGCGCCGAGCTTTTATGTCGGTAAACGACCGTTCTCCGGGCAGTTTTACAGTCATGGACAAGCGAAAAAGTTACTCGATGTTGAACAGTTAGATGGTATCGACAAGTTCTATCTGATTGGTAAAAGAGCGGAAGTAGAAACCAAGATTAAAGACAACGCGTTAACCTGTATTTTAGAGCCGACGGTGAAGATCAAGCGCGCTCTATTTAGTTGTCATAGCCAAAATATCAAACCAAATCTATCGTTGAGCTATATTCGAAGTGATGGCGATGTTCAATTTTAACTCGTCATCGAGACTGTTTAGCCACAAGTTCGACGCGCTAAACAAAAAACTACAACCTCACCATAAGATGATTAAATTCGCTATGGTGGGGGCGGGTGGCTTTGTTGTCGATTGTGCCGTGTTTGCATTGCTGCATTACGTTATTGGGCTGCCTTTGATGAGTGCTCGAATTGGCTCTTTCATCGTTTCAGCAACGACAACCTGGTTTGGAAATCGAGTGTTGACCTTTGAATTCAAAGGGCAGGGGAATTGGTCCGAAAAGCTGATTCAATGGCAAAAGTTCATGTTCTCTGCATCAATATCGGCGATACCTAATTTGCTGTGCTTTAAGTTGATGACTGAATTGCTGCCTGCATTTACTGGGGCAGTGTTTATCGCAATGGCGGTTGGCATCTTGGTGGGCATGGTCAGTAACTATTTGCTTAGTCAGTATTGGGTGTTTGCTCGTTAGGCTATCTTGTAACAGACACAAAAAAGCGCAGCTAAATAGCTGCGCTTTGTGTTTTTACGATAGCGAAGTCAATCGGTTCGCGATATTAGCGTTGTGCTGCGCGCTGGCGGTTCTTGCCGTTACTTGCAGGTTTGCCACCTTGACCATTGCCCGCTTTGTTACGGTTTGGTTTGCCATTTCCGCCGCCATTACCTTGTGATTGCTGACCACCAGGACCTTTCTTAATGAAGCCAGTCGCTGGTTTACGAGCATTGCCATTACCGCCACCTTGGTTAGCATTACCTTGGCTACCGTTGCCGTTACCATTCGGCTTCTTGCCACCCGGTTTCTTACCAGAGTGGTTACGTGGGCTTTCGCCACCAAGACCTGGCTGAGATTTACTGTGCTTAGTCGCAAAGCGTTGTGAACCGTGACGACCAGACTTACGACGTTGTGCCGGTGTTTGTGCATCAAAGTCTTCTGCTGGTACTAGGCAGTTTGCTTTGTCACCAATTAGGTGCTGTTTACCCATGCTGATCAGTGCTTCACGGATGATTTTCCAGTTTTCAGGATCGTGGTAACGAAGCAGTGCTTTATGCAGACGACGTTGACGATCACCTTTCGGCACAGGAACATCTTCACGCTTCTTATATTTCACGCGTTTCAGAGGGTTAGTCTCTGAGTAGTACATCGACGTTGCATTACACATTGGCGATGGGTAGAAGTTCTGTACTTGGTCACACTCGTAGTTGTGCTTTTTCAGCCACATTGCTAGGTTAAGCATGTCTTCATCTTCTGTGCCCGGGTGAGCAGAGATAAAGTAAGGAATTAAGTACTGTTTCTTACCGGCTTCAGCGCTGTACTTCTCGAACATCTCTTTGAAACGATCGTAAGTGCCCATGCCCGGCTTCATCATCAGATCCAGTGGGCCTTTTTCAGTATGCTCTGGAGCAATCTTCAAGTAACCACCAACGTGGTGAGTCACAAGCTCACGAACGTATTCTGGAGATTCAATCGCTAAGTCGTAACGTACACCAGAAGCGATCATGATCTTCTTAACACCCGGTACTTTTCTCGCAGAGCGGTACAGGTCGATAGTGTGTTGATGGTCTGTGTTTAGCTTTTCACAGATTTTCGGGAACACACATGATGGACGACGACAGTTAATTTCAGCTTTTGGATCTGAACAACCTAAACGGTACATGTTCGCCGTTGGGCCGCCCAAGTCAGAAATAGTACCTGTGAAGCCCGGTACTTTATCTTTAATGTCTTCGATCTCATCCAAGATAGATTCTTTCGAACGGTTCTGAATGATGCGACCTTCGTGCTCTGTGATTGAACAGAAAGAACAACCACCAAAACAACCACGCATGATGTTAACCGAGGTTTTGATCATGTCGTATGCTGGGATTTTCGCTTTGCCGTACATCGGGTGCGGAACACGCTTGTACGCAAGGCCAAACACGTAGTCCATCTCTTCTGTGGTCAATGGAATAGGCGCTTGGTTAATCCAAAGCTCGCGATCACCGTGACGTTGAATCAGAGCACGACCTGAGTACGGGTTTGTCTCAAGGTGCAGAATACGACTAGCGTGAGCGTAAAGAATACGGTCATTGTTTAGCTTTTCGTAACCTGGGATACGAACCGCTGTAGTTTTTGCATCGTGACGAGAAGGGCGAATAGTAATAGGTTGCGCTTTTACTTCTTCTTTTTCGTCTTTCTTGGTATCACACTGAGTTTCAACTTCGTACGGGTTAACCGGAACATACGCTTTGTTCGGCTTTTCGATACGAGAAGAGTCAATGATCTTGAAGCCTTCAGGGGCCGCAGGAAGATTGATAGCAGTACCGCGGATATTGGTCAGCGTAGACATGTCTTCACCATCGGCAATGCGGTGTGCTACTTCAACCAGTGCACGCTCAGCGTTACCAAAAAGAAGAATGTCAGCTTTTGCATCAAACAATACAGAGCGGCGAACTTTATCTGACCAGTAGTCGTAGTGAGCTACACGACGTAAGCTCGCTTCAATACCACCAAGCACGATTGGCGTGCTTTTGTAAGCTTCACGACAACGTTGAGAATAAACCAGAGTTGCACGATCAGGACGCTTACCACCTTCATTGTTCGGAGTATAAGCATCATCGTGACGTAATTTGCGATCAGAGGTGTAGCGGTTGATCATGGAGTCCATGTTACCCGCTGTGATGCCGAAGAATAGGTTAGGTTTACCTAGCTTCATGAAGGCATCTTTATTGTCCCACTTTGGTTGAGCAATAATGCCCACGCGGAAACCTTGAGCTTCAAGCAGACGGCCGATGATAGCCATACCAAAGCTCGGGTGATCGACATAAGCGTCACCAGTTACAATAATAATGTCACAGCTATCCCATCCAAGAGCATCCATCTCCTTTCTACTGGTAGGCAAAAAGGGTGCAGTTCCGTAGCACTCGGCCCAGTATTTTTTGTGTTCGTGAATAGGAGTGATATCGCTGTACATATTTCAACCTCTGATTTTTGAGGCGGGAATTATAGCGGCATGAGCCTAGACTAGCCAGTAGAACATGCCCCTGTTAGTTCTGGTGTCTTTCGTCTTTTTACGGTAAATGGCGACAAAAGAACCATACAACAGCATAGTTGAAGCCTTGAATAACGTCGCTAATTTGTGATTTTGATTAGTGTTCGCAGCAGTTTTTGATATTATTCGCGAAAATAAGTCTGAAGAAGTAGATCCACAATGGTCGAAACGTTATTAGTACAATTTGCTCCGATGCTTTTAGGAGCCCAACTGATCTTAACCCTCATCTTGGTGAAAGGGGATATTTGTCCGGGGCAGCGTGGTCGTATCCACAAGATGTTACCTGCGATTGGCGTGCTGTGGCTTGCCGTTGCCTCAGTAAAAATTGAAGCCTTTCTGGTCGTGTTTGCGATCTTTTATTTCTATTCTCAAGTTCAAACTAAGAAGACACGCGATTCTGGCCCTATTTGGGTGATGTACTTAGCTTGTGGTTTGGCATTGTCTTACGTTGCTATCCAAGCGACGGAACAAGCAACTACCGTTGGTATCATCACTACTGTATTGCTAGTGGCACTGTTAGGCTCAGCGTTTGGCCATTTACTGCTGACGATTGCAAGAACACGCTTACAGGCATTTCACCGTGTTCTGCCTGTTGTTGGTGTTTTGACGGGCATGTTGGTGGTTTTGGCAACAGTCGTGAGTGTCTATTCTTTGTCTGAAGCTCAACTAGAACCAGTGATTTCAGCGCTACTGTTCAGCTTTGCTTTGCTAATCTCAGCTATCGTGGTGTGGTGTTGGCATCTACTGTTCGTTAAAACCCCGGAAAAACTTCAACTGACGGTTTCGTTACTGATGTTATTGGCTGCGGCTGTGGGTTTAACGCCAGTGTGGGCACTTTAATCGCGCACTTTCATTAATTACGTGCGCTCATTAATCACGCATTCTCTTTAAGAAGTGTGATCAGTTTTTTAGCATGGCCTTGGTAAGCGTTCTAAACTTAATTTTAGTCGGTGTGTTCGTAAGGAGTACGAGATGGATTTAAGCAACGTCAAAGGTTTCGATAGCATTATCTTGCTGGGAATCGTGAATGAGAAACTTCGCCTAGAGTGCGATAGCTTTGAAGAGCTGATCAGTATGTATGAAATGGATATAGAAAGTGTCGTGGGCAAGCTCGATATGCTTGGCTATCAATACGACCCATTGACTAACCAGTTTAAGTCTTATCCAAGATAGTCTATTTTCGCGAATCAACAGATATCGAAAATCATCGATACTGAAACTAAAAAGTCACAGATTATCTGTGACTTTTTTTGTTTCTGGCGTTTGCCTTTCCGATTTAATACAGGCTTAAGCTAGCTCAATAATGAACCTCTTAAACGACCTCAATACCATCTAAGTGACTCTTACTCTGCTGTCTTGCTGTGCTAAAGAAAGCCTGTAGGTAACGTTTGTCTTTTTCTGAGTTTCTTACTGCGGCAAACAGTCTTCTTGAAAGCCCTTTACCTAACGGTTTGCTGGCTATCAAACCTTGTCTTGAGAACTCACTGATCGCCCAATTTGGTAATGCCGCGACACCTAATCCTGCCGATACCATTTGCACCAACATTAAGGTGTTGTCTGCTTGTTTCCACTTCTTAGGTTCTACACCTGCTGGTTGCAAAAAGTGTTTCACGACGTCTAAACGTTGTTTTTGAACAGGATAGGAGAGCATGGTGAGATCGCTAAGATCTTGCGGATCAATGCTCGCTTTATCGGCCAAAGGCGAGTTGATCGCGGTGATCAAACGCATCTCAAAATCAAAGAGTGGTTCGTAGTGAACCTCAGAGCGAGGCTGTATATCAGAGGTGATCACCAAATCTAGCTCGCCTGCCATTAGCGCGGGTAGCGGCTCAAACCCAAAGCCTGACGAGAAATCTAGCGTTACGCTTGGCCAAGCCACTTGATATTCCTTCAAAGCAGGCATTAACCATTGGAAGCATGAGTGACATTCAATCGCCATGTGCAAACGACCATTCACATCCTCTTTCAGGCTCGCGAGTTCGTTCTCCGCTTTAGCTATTCTTGGCTGTATCTCATCGGCAAGCCTAAGCAAAATCTCACCTTCAGAGGTGAACTTAACTGGTCTAGTTTTACGTAGGAAAAGCTGACCACCGATACGCGCCTCAAGGTCTTTCAGTTGGTGAGAAAGCGCCGACTGAGTCAAGTGAAGAGAAGTTGCCGTCGCTGTTAGCGAGCCGCTGTCTCTTAAGGTAGTCAATGTTCGAAGGTGTTTAAGCTCTATCATGAGTTTTCCTCATATTCCCTAAGCCAATTTAATATTTCTTAATAATCACCCTACGGGGTTTTCTTTCATTTGTAAACGTCTAGATGTCCAGATGGATTTAATTTTTCAGCTTTAGATTATTCAAGATGAATATTTTTAATAAACAAGATGAATATTTGGACGTTGTTCATCGTTCAGATTAGGGAGATAGTTTAGCCATCTAGACGCCTTGTAAAGAACTTAAACCATAAGCTAGGCAGTTTGATCGAACACTAAAAATTATTGAATAAGGAACAGGTTCATGACTACGACAACGCATATTTTAGGCTACCCACGTATCGGCGAAAAACGCGAACTCAAATTCACTTTAGAAAAATACTGGCGCGGTGAGATTAACCAATCAGATTTAAAGCAACTCGGTAGCGAACTAAGAAATCGTAACTGGAATGTACAAGCTAAGGCGAATCTAAGCTTTGCAACTGCGGGTGACTTCGCATGGTACGACCATGTTCTAACAACGACGTTACTTCTAGGTCATGTACCTGAGCGTCACGCTGGTGGATCAGAAGGTGAAAAAGCCTTCCCAGATTTAGATACCTTGTTCCGCATTGGTCGCGGTCAATCTCAAACTCAAATACAATCTCAAAGGCAGCCAACTTGTTGTGGCGCTAAGCACGGCTCTGAAAGCGCTAAAGATGGTGCAGCAGCATCAGATATGACGAAGTGGTTCAACACTAACTATCACTACATTGTTCCTGAGTTCAGTAAAGACGACACCTTTGAAGTGAGTTGGCCACAACTGTTTGACGAAGTGAGTGAAGCGATTAAAGCGGGGCATAAGGTGAAGCCAGTTCTTCTAGGCCCATTATCTTATTTATATCTCGGCAAAGAAGTGGAAGAGGGATTTGACCGTTTAACCTTGCTCCCACGTTTGCTTACAGCTTACCAAGCGATTCTGGCAAAACTGGCCAAGTTGGGCGTTGAGTGGGTACAAATCGATGAACCTATCCTTTCTCTGGAACTTGAGACTAAGTGGGCAGATTCATTCAAATTGGCTTATCAGGTGATTCAAGGTGATGTGAAGCTACTCCTTACCACGTACTTTGATTCTGTGACTGACACGTTAGATAAAATCATGGAACTGCCCGTCAACGGCTTACACATCGATTTGGCTGCCGCACCCCAGCAACTCGATCAAGTGGTGAACAAGCTACCTGAAGATTGGGTGCTTTCTGCAGGAGCAATCAACGGACGCAATGTTTGGCGAGCAGACTTAGCCGCGCAGCTTGAGTTGCTGCAACCAGTGAAAGAAAAGCTAGGCGATAAACTATGGGTCGCAAGTTCATGTTCATTGCTGCATAGCCCAGTCGACCTTGAGTTAGAAGAGACGCTTAGCGAAGAAGTGAAGAGTTGGTTTGCCTTTGCAAAACAGAAAGTCACTGAGGTGAGCTTATTGGGTGCGGCGTTAGACGGCGACCAAAATGCCATTTTAGCGTGTGAGACGTATAGCCACCCGATTGTTGCACGCAAGAGTGCAACTCATGTGAATAAGCCGCAAGTTCAAGCTCGTATTAACACGATAACTAAAGCGCTAGCAGAGCGCACTGCTCCATACGCAGAACGTGCCGCGCACCAGTCTGAGGTGTTAGGCTTACCGCTGTTACCAACCACAACCATTGGTTCATTCCCACAGACAGGCGAGATCCGTGTTCAACGTAGCGCTTACCGCACTGGCAAACTGAGTGAAGCGGAATATAACACTGCATTGAAAGGCCATATTGCGGATGCCGTTAAACGTCAAGAAGCACTGGATTTGGATGTGCTTGTTCATGGCGAAGCTGAACGTAACGACATGGTGGAGTACTTTGCAGAAAACCTAGCAGGCTTTCAAACCACTAAGTTTGGTTGGGTACAAAGCTATGGCTCACGCTGCGTGAAGCCGGCGATTGTGGTCGCGGATATAGAGCGTGAGAAGCCGATGACCGTAGAATGGTCGACCTATGCCCAATCTCTGACCTCGAAGCAGATGAAAGGGATGCTGACAGGCCCAGTCACTATCTTATGTTGGACATTCCCACGTGAAGACATTTCACGCAAAGAGATCACTAATCAATTGGCATTTGCGCTGCGAGATGAAGTGTCTGATTTGCAAGACGCCGGCATCAACATTATCCAAATCGATGAACCAGCCATTCGTGAAGGTTTGCCACTGAAAAAGCGTGACCACGCAGAATACCTAGAGTGGGCGGTCGATGCCTTTAAGATTTCAGCGGCAAGTGCGAAACCTGAAACTCAGATCCATACCCATATGTGTTACAGCGAGTTCAACGAGATCATTGATTCAGTAGCCGCGCTAGATGCCGATGTGATTACCATTGAGACTTCTCGCTCGAACATGGAACTGCTGAAAGCATTTGAAGAGTTCAACTACCCGAATGCGATTGGACCTGGCGTTTATGACATTCACTCACCAAACATCCCGTCAGAAGAGTGGATTGTTGATTTACTTAAGAAAGCGGCAGAGAAAATTCCAGCGGAACGTTTGTGGGCAAACCCTGATTGTGGGCTGAAGACACGGAACTGGGCAGAGACGGAAGCGGCGCTGACTAACTTAGTTTCGGCAACTAAAGCACTGCGTAAAGAGTGGGAATCAACCGAGGCATAATTCAGCTTAGGATTTTGATTGCTTCATAAAACAAAGGCCTCGCATTTGCGAGGCCTTCTGGTTTTATACTTGTTCGAATCTCGAGCTAGAATCTAGCTGCTGCTCTGACACGTCTCTTTGCTGATCAACTTCTCAACCATCAGTTGTCCGCGAGTGTTGCGAATCTTGATGTTGTAAGCCAAGCCCATATCAAGGTTTGCTCTCACTTCAGAGTTGGTGCAGTAGCTATTCACACTCATGTCTACAACTTGGTTTAAAGGCTTAGCACCTTTTGCATCTTGGTTGTAGATCATCATGATTTCGATAACCGTGTTTTTTGCTAGCACGCGCATGACCGACAGTGGGCCATACTCAATCGGCAGGCCTGCAGATAAAACGCCAGCTCGGTGCTGCGCCATCATCTCTAGCTGTCTTTGTTCGTCTTGCTCACTTGAAGCACAGCCTGCAAGCAGAGCTAAAGCCAGTGAGCCAATAATCCATTTTTTCACGTTAAAATACTTTCTTGAATGGTTTTACAATCACATTTTGGTAAACGCCAGCATCAATGTACGGGTCAGCGTCTGCCCATGCTTGTGCATCTTCCAAAGAGTTAAATTCAGCAATCACAGTTGAACCTGTAAAGCCTGCTTCGCCAGGGTTATCTGAATCAATCGCTGGCATTGGACCTGCTGTTAACAGTCGGCCTTCATCGTGAAGTGTTTGTAGGCGTTCTAGATGTTGTGGGCGAACACTTAGGCGTTTTTCTAATGAATTTTCGACGTCTTGAGAAAAAATCACGTACCACATATTGAGATATCCTTATTTTACTTCACTAAATTTGGGGCGTTTAAATTCGCTATCTTGCTAATTTACGCGAACTAATTGGTATTGGAAGGGCTAATGATAAGAAATTGTGAATTGGTGCGAGAGAGTTGTATGGTCGTTAGGGCGTGTTGACCTTTCGTGGTTAAATTTTGTTCGGGTGGGGACGCCTAGTCAAAAGCGTTTTAATCGCGGCGAGGGGGAAGTAGCCTAGTCATTCTAAGCAAATCTCCCTCAACAAAGAGTAAAACGCTTTTAGCTGAACCCTTCGGGCAGCGTTTGCTGGTCATTTCTACTACGTTATCGGCTTCTTATGGAGGCTAGCTACACATCAAAGCCTCTGCCTTGTATAAATACCCAGCAATTCGCTGCAAAAGTCAGCTCGAAAGGTCAATACGCCCTAGTAATTTCATTTATAAAAACTAAAGACCATCGGTGCCACACGCTTAATAAAAGGTGTTATTTGTTGATTGGGCGAGGCTTACCACTTTCATCAACCGCAACGTAGTTGAATGTCGCGCCACAAACCTTGTAGCGGTCGCCGATACCGTGATCAAGTACAGGCTTAACCCAGACTTCTAGGTCGATATTCATCGAGCTGCGACCAATCTTAGTGCAGTCACCATAAACACACACAACATCACCCACTGAAACCGGCTGTTTGAACTCGATACTCGATACTGAAACCGTGACTATCTTGCCGTTAGATATCTCTTTTGCCAGTATGCCGCCAGCAAGGTCAAGCTGTGACATTATCCAACCACCGAAAATCTGGCCTGCTGCATTTGTATCAGAAGGCATCGCTAATGTGCGAAGAAGTAAAGAACCAATCGGGTTCAAAGTTGATTGAATAGTCATTGTCGTACTCTTAATGGTATTGATTGTTTTAAATTTAAATAGATGTGTTTACGAGACTCGTGGTGGTCTAATTTTTAACGTCTTCACCGAACACAAATAATCAGCGGCCAATGATCACGAGTATCATTGGCCAATCGCATATTGATAATAATTGTATCAAATAGGGTATGAGGACTCATCCCTAAGGGCTATTTCTCGTCGGTATTTTTATCCGTTAACTCTTTCTGCTGGTCTTTTGGTAGATGCTTATAGATATAAACACCAGTGAGCAAGGTGAAGAGCAAGGTCGCGATGAGTAGACCAAACACTTTGAAGTTGACCCAAACATCCAACGGTAGGCTGAAAGCAACGTAAACGTTGAGAACGGCACATAGGGTAAAGAACAGCGTCCATGCCCAGTTGATCTTGCCCCATACCGAATCAGGCAGTGTGATCTCTTTGCCTAACATACCTTTAATCGCTGATTTGCCCATGATGTGACTGACCGTCAGGCCAATCGCAAACAGTGCGTAAACGATGGTGACTTTCCATTTAATGAAGTTGTCATCGTGCAAGAAGATGGTCATGCCACCAAATACGGCAACTATTAGAAAGGTGATGACCTGCATTTTTTCGACTTTCTTGTAGATGAAATAAGTCAAAATAATTTGAACTGCAGAGGCAACGATCAAAGCGCCGGTCGCGGTATAGATGTCGTACATCTTATAAAGCGCAAAGAAAATAATGAGAGGAATGAAATCAAGAATTTGTTTCATGAGACACTGACTATCCAGTTAGTTGAGTTGCTGACAGTCTAACGAAAACTGTCTCGATGCTAAATAGCTCGAGACAATTGGGTGCCAATTAATTCAATCTAACCACTCATCGTGTTTAAAGAGTTGAAGTAGGTTATCGCATTGACGAGGTTTGATAGCGAGGTATCAGCTTTTTGATATCTTCAAGGTAACCTTCGCTCTTTAAGCTGTCTAAGGTGTTTTCGAGCTCTTGCTCACTCATGGCAAAACATGTCGATTTACCGGTCGTTAAGTCGAGATACTCGTGATATTCACGCTCTGTGAAGTGGCCAATTCTGTCCATTAATAGGGTTTTAATTCCATGGTGAATCAAGCCGTAATACGTATGTCTTTGTAAGGTCATAGCCTATCCTCCGTGACAAGCTGCAGTGAAACTGGTGCAACCTGCTGTATATTGGTTGGGTTATCTATGACAAAGCAACTCGAATGCCATTTTCTCCAACGGAACAGAATAAATTCCCGGCTAAATAGAATTGAACTTCTTTTCAAATAGTTAAAGGAAGGTACGTTCTATTCTCTGACAATCAATACGAAACAGACATCAAATAGTTTCATTTTGAGAACGGAAAAATTCTCATTATGACGCTCTCCTGCCGCTTATAAAGAGGCCTACCAACAATGATTGCCGCTAATCGACGAGCCAATCAACAAGCGTAGATAAGGATGTATTTTGTCGATTCTTGGGTTGCAGCAAGAAGTAACCATTTCCAGAGAAAACACTGCCTTCGCTCACTTTTACCAATCTACCTAAATCAATATCTTGCTTGGCCAGTGTGATGTCGCCTATGGCAATGCCAAACCCTTGAATGGCGGCGTTCATAGCTTGATCGAGTGTTGCGAATTGTTGGTTGTTCTTGCTTGAAAGGTCGTGGCTGCCTATGTGCTCTAACCAAAGTCGCCAATCACTTTGCTCATTGTTGGCGTGTAGCCAAGTGTATTGGGCAAGCTTGTGTGGCTTGATGATGGTCGATGCGTCGTCGACAAGATGGCTCTGTGTAATGCTTTGTGCTTGGCAAACGGGCGCTAGCTGCTCGTTAAACAATAATTGGCTGATAATCGATTGTTGGTTTGGCTTCTTACCATAGGTAATTACGGCGTCAAACGGATCAAAGCTTGGTTCGAAGACGTGCTTGATGGTCGACGTCAGTTCGACATCAATTTCAGGATAGGCTTGCTGAAAAGACATCAACTTAGGTAGTAGCCAAGAGGTAATACAGCTCGGTGCGTTGAGTTTGATCTTAGACGGAGAGCTAGCCACTTGATTTAGAGCCGATTGCAGCTGATGAATCGTTCCTTGTATCAGGGGAACCAGTTCTTCTCCTTTCGGCGTTAAAGACAATCCGCGAGCATGGCGATAGAAGAGATCACAGCCAAGGCTTTCTTCAAACGACAATACCTGACGACTCACTGCACCTTGCGTAACATTGAGCTCATGTGCCGCGCGTGTAAAGTTGAGGTGCCTTGCCGTAGACAAAAACGCGAGCAAGGTTTTGGTAGAAGGAAGTGTGCGATTCATATCTTTACCTATGACTTTTTATCATGGCTATTATGTGATTATTTCGATTCATTTATCAATAGTGTTCTGTTTGAATGTAAATACTTAATCATCATTTGTGATTCAATATGTGTATAAGTCACATTTTTTGAATATGAAGGCAATGATGAAGACATTGTGATTTTGTGAAAGGGATAGCTTCTTGACATCTTTTATTGATAGTTTAGTGCCTCAGGCTGTAAAAAAATTAATACCTTATCAATCGGCAAGAAGAATTGGTGGTGATGGACGTGTCTGGCTAAACGCCAATGAATTGGAAAGCTCGCTGTTTCAAGGAGAAGCAAGTCACAACCGATACCCAGACTTCTTACCACAAGATATTGCTAAGGCTTATCAAGATTACTGTAGTACCGATGCCGCGACTGTGGCTGTTCGTGGTGCAGATGAAGCGATTGATTTGCTGATCAGAACATTCTGTAAACCGGCGTGCGACAACATACTTATCTGCTCTCCAACGTATGCGATGTATGAGTTTTGCGCTGATGCATTGGCGATTAATACCTTGGACTCTCCATTGCAGGAAGACTTTAGCCTGAACGTCGCTGATATTGTGAATAAGGCAAAACTGGCGAATATCGTGTTTCTTTGCTCACCAAACAATCCAACGGGCAATGTGATTCCTAAATCGGATTTGATTCAGGTACTGGAAGGCACGACTGGAAAATCTCTAGTGGTCGTCGATGAAGCGTATATCGAATTTGAACCACAAACGTCAGCCGTTAGCCTTATTGAGCGTTATCCGCACTTGGTTGTGATTCGCACTTTGTCTAAGGCATTTGGACTGGCTGCAGTTCGTTGTGGTTTTATCTTAGCGAGTCAAAATGTGATGCAGTATGTCGCGAAGCTGATTCCACCTTATCCGATGCCAGATTGCTCATCTCAAATTGTATTAGACGCGTTGTCTGATGAACGAGTCTCAGTGATGCAAGATGCGACGCAGAATCTGGTTGAGCTGCGTAACTGGTTTGCTTGTGAGTTAACGCAGTTTGATTTCATCGAGTCTGTTTACCCTTCATCGACAAACTTCATTTTGCTGCGTCAAAAAGCTGGGCATCAAGTGTTCAGTGTCTTGGCGAAGGACGGCATTGTGACAAGGAACCAAAACCATGAACCGGCTTTGCGTAACTGTGTTCGAATCAGTATTGGTAGCCAAGAGAGCATGCTAGAAGTGATAACGTCACTAACACGTTACCAAACCGAATTAGAACAGAGTCAACAAGGCAAACACATTCAACAAGCTCAACATAAAGAAACTCAATCTCAACTCGATAAAGATCATATCTAGGATGGCAATGATGAAAAAGATAATACTAGGACTCGCTTGTGCGGTCGCTTTACTTGGTACAACGGTACAGGCGAAAGAAATCCGTTTGGCGTCGGACTTTACGTATCCGCCATTCAACTATAAAAACAGCGACGGTGTGCCTGTCGGGTTTGATATTGAGATAGCTGATGCCTTGTGTGAGCAAGCTAAACTCGATTGTACTTGGGTTTCACAAAGCTGGGATTCGCTAATTCCAAGTTTGTTGGCAAGAAAGTCAGATGTGATTATGGCGTCAATGCGTATCACCGAAGAGCGTAAGCGTAAGATCTTATTTACTGATAAGTACTACCAAACTCCAGCCGTGTTTGTTGCTGCTAAAAGCGCGGAGTTCAGCGTTGATGAGGCGGGCTTGGCGGGCAAAACTATAGGTGTTCAACAAGGTACGATTCACGATCGCTACGTAACCGACAAGTTTGGCAGTGTGGCCAACATTAAGCGTTACACAGGGCAAGATGAAGTGTATCTGGATCTGCAAAATGGTCGCTTAGATCTAACCTTCGGCAACTCAGATCAACTGTCATTGGCTTTCTTAGATAAGAAAGAAGGCGAGGGTTTTGAGTTCAAAGGCAAAGCCGTTACCGACAAAGCCTACATCGGTGAGGGTACGGCGTTAGCATTAAGAAAGCAGGATTCAAAATTGGCGAAACAATTCAATGCTGCGATTGAAGAGATCAGAGCAAACGGTACTTACGACAAGATCGCCGCTAAGTACTTCACGTTTGATATCTATGGCGCTGATTTGTAATTCGTTTAACGCCTAAAAATTAGAACACCAAAAACAAAAATCCGAGGGCTGTAAGGCTCTCGGATTTTTGTTACAAACAATTCATCCTCTCAAGCTTCTCTCTATTGCCTTTATCTATTCTTGTTACCTAAATCCAACCGAAAACCTTGCCTTCATCACCTCACAAAGCACTGTTCACGACTCGCGTTTTCGAGCGAGGAGACCTTCTTTGTCGTGCTCCATAACTGAATTTAATGTCTTAAAATAACATAAATAGATCGATACTCTTTTACTAAGAGATTGTTCTTAAAGCAGTTGAAAGTAATCGAAATTACAAAAAAATCCAAAGTAGAACTGATTAATGGTCTAATTAGTCCCAAATATGATTGGTATCACAATCAATTAGGTTCTCAGGCCAATAGATAAACCTTAGTTCACAAAATATACATATAGTATTGTAATACAAAATTCATAGGGTAAGAATATTGTAATGAAACGTTACTGCTATGAGCGATGTGCAATTGAACGTTAGATTTCAAACTTAGCTATAGCGTTGCATATAAAAACTGTACCTCTTACAAAATGGATTCTGGAGAAGAACATGAAAAAACACCTACTGACGATTGCAGCGGCTTCAATTCTTATGGCATTTGGCGCTCAAGCAAAAACTTTGACGTTAGGGCATGCAATGTCATTAGAAAGCGCAGCTCACCAAGGCATGGTGATCATGGCTGATAAAGTTAAAGAAAAATCGAATGGTGAACTTACGATTAAGATCTTTCCAAACGGTCAATTAGGCTCTG
The DNA here is from genome assembly GCF_041471965.1 of Vibrio sp. 10N.261.51.A3. Lineage (NCBI taxonomy): Bacteria > Pseudomonadati > Pseudomonadota > Gammaproteobacteria > Vibrionales > Vibrionaceae > Vibrio > Vibrio sp. 10N.261.51.A3. Next base: position 23,848 of record NZ_JBFRPK010000011.1, on the reverse strand, counting down.
AACGTGACCAAGCGGAGCAAGTTGTTACTGGCGCGATTGATATGGCCAAAATCAATGGTGGGTTAGCCGAATCTTTTGAACCAACGTTTAAGGTTAATGCACTGCCTTTCTTATTCCGTGACGTTCCACATATGAGAACCTTCATGCGAAGTGAAGCTGCACAAGAGATGCTGCTTTCAAGCGAAGGTAAAGGCTTCATCGGTCTTACATTCTATGACTCAGGCACACGTAGCTTCTACGCTAAAAAAGCCATTAACTCACCGGCTGATCTCGCTGGTATGAAAGTTCGAGTTCCGGGTTCTCCAACCATGATGGAAATGGTTAACCTATTAGGTGGTAAAGCAACGCCTGTACCTTTCAATGAGGTATACACGGCGCTGCAACAAGGCGTAATTGACGGTGCTGAAAATAATATTTCTAGCTTAGTTGAAATGAAACACAGCGAAGTTGCCAAATTTTACTCTATGGACCAGCACATGATGACACCTGACGTGATCATCATTTCAGAATACAAATGGGGTTCATTAACGGCAGAAGAGCAAAAGATCTTAAAAGAAGCTGCTGCTGAGTCTCTTGAAGAGCAGATCAAAATCTGGGATGCAACAGATGACATGAACAAAGAGAAAGGAATGAAAGAAGGTGTCACGTTTGTTGAAGTTGATAAAGCCCCTTTCCGTGCAGCTGTTAAACCTATGATTGATGAGGCGAAAAAAGATCCAAAACTAGCTCCATTCATTGAAAAAATTGAAGCTCTTTAATCAGTCTTAGTGAAAATATAATTTTGCCTTGGCTTTGCTAAGGCAAAATTTTTTGAGGTATCACACCATGTTAGCAACTTTCAGAAACCTACTTGATAGGCTGATTCTTTTTGTCTCTTCTTTTGCACTAATGTTACTTGTCGTTACTGTCACTTGGCAGGTCTTTAGTCGTTATGTTTTGAATGATCCAAGTAACTGGACTGATGAACTTGCTCGTTATGCGATGGTATGGCTTGGCTTATTAGGAGCAAGCTACTTATTCGGTATCAAAGGACACTTAGCAATAACGTTATTGGATGGTTATCTTAAGGGTAAAGCACATATCGCATTACATGTACTCATCAATATCATTTCTGGCGCATTTGTATTTCTAGCAATGCTTCAAGGTGGCATCGCCCTAATGGGAAGAACCACACAACAACTCTCTCCAGCACTGCAATTACCGATGTCGACGGTGTATTCAATATTGCCGATTTCAGCCGTTATTATCCTCATTTATTTGGTCATGAATACGTTTGATCTTTTTTGTGAACCCAACAAAAAATAAGTTTTAAAAGGACTCTATATTATGGATTTGTCCATTGGTGTTTGGCTGCTAGGCCTATTCTTATTCATGATCGCGATAAGCATGCCGATTGCGATTGCAATTGCCATGTCATCTTTAACCATCATGTATTTCATCTTACCGTTTGAAGTCGCCAGTATTACTGCGGGTCAAAAAATCATTACCGGTATTGATAGTTTCAGTTTATTAGCCATCCCTTTCTTTATCCTCGCGGGGAATATAATGAATGTAGGTGGCATCGCGAGTCGACTCATCAACCTTGCAAAGCTCTTGGTTGGTTGGATTCCGGGCTCACTTTTTCACGTCAACATCTTCGCCAATATGATGTTTGGCGCGGTTTCAGGATCAGCCGTTGCAGCAGCGGCTGCGGTTGGTAAAACCTTAGGTCCTGAATTAGAAAAAGATGGTTATGATAAAAACTTAGCAACAGCAGTAAACGTTGCATCCTGCCCAGCAGGCTTACTAATACCGCCGAGTAATTCACTGATCGTATTTTCAGTAGTATCGGGCGGAACATCCGTTGCGGCGTTGTTTATCGCAGGTTATGTCCCAGGTATTCTAATGGGCTTAAGTTGTATGGTCGTCGCCTATTTCATCGCTAAAAAGAAAGGCTATAAAACAAGTGCCAATGACGGCTTCACAGCGAAAGATGTGCTGAATATTGTTTGGCAAGCAACGCCCAGCTTAGGGCTTATTGTAGTGGTTATTGGCGGTATTATTGGTGGTGTTTTCACTGCAACAGAAGGGGCATGTATAGCGGTTCTTTACTCTTTTATACTGTCACTCTGTTACCGAACCCTCAAATGGGCACACTTCCCGATAATTTGTAGAGAAACCGTTCAGGTCACTGGCATTATGCTGTTTTTGATTGGTGCTTCTACCATCATGTCATGGGCTATGGCGTTTACCGGTCTACCAACCATGATCAGCGATTGGATGCTCTCTATTTCAGACAATCCAATTATCATCTTTATTCTGATGAACCTGATTCTACTGATTGTGGGTATGTTTATGGACCTTACGCCAGCCGTATTGGTCTTTACCCCTATCTTTATGCCGATTGCTGAGCATTTAGGCATGCATCCAATTCACTTCGCGATGATGATTATCTTCAACTTATGTATTGGCATTGCAACGCCACCCGTTGGTACGGCGCTATTTGTGGGTTGTAGTGTCAGTGGCTCTAAGATTGAAAACGTTATAAGAAGTATCATGCCGTTTTGTGCCGTATTGATCGTCACACTGTTGGCCATTACTTTTATTCCTGAAATTAGTTTGGCTCTGCCTCGTGCGTTTGGACTCATCAATTAGCCTGACAAGGGTAAGATTTACCGAATCAATATCGATCATTACCTAATAAAAAAACCGCCTCATGAAGGCGGTTTTATTTATCAATCAAACTGAAGCTTAATATTACGCTTGCTGTTTTTGTAGCTCAGCTTCTTTCGCTTCGTCTTCGATTAGAGAATCAACGATGACTGCACATGCAGCATCACCAGTGATGTTTAGAGCAGTACGAATCATGTCGAAGATACGGTCTAAAGCGAACAACAGAGGTAGACCTTCGATAGGGATACCAGCTGCTAGAAGAACCGCAACCACTAGGAAAGAAGGACCTGGCACACCCGCTTGACCAACTGCGCCAAGCGTAGACGTTACGATGATAGCAACGTAAGCACCCATAGACAGGTCGATGTTGAACAGCTGTGCGAAGAAGATAGCAACTAGGCCATAGTAAATTGCGTTACCAGACATGTTGATCGTCGCACCAAGTGGCAGAACGAATGAAGCCGTAGAGTTACGAACGCCAAGTTCTTTCTCTACCGTTTCCATTGTTACTGGCAGTGTCGCCATTGAAGATGCTGTTGATAGTGCAACCGCTTGAGGCTTCTTCATTGCCACTAGGAACTTCTTAGCAGAAGTCTTAGTGAAGATTTGAATCATTAGCGGGTAAGCAACAAAGCCGAAGATCAGAATCGCAGCGATGTAGACAACGAACAGTTTGAACACAACCATAAGTGCGCCAAAGCCGAATGTACCCACAGCTTCTGCCATTAGGCCGAATACGCCTAGTGGTGCAATGATCATAACCTTGTTGATCATCCAAACCATAGCGTCAACAATCGCGTTTACGCCATTGATGATAGGGTCACGTTTCTCTTTCGCTTGTTTAGAAATCGCAATACCGAAGAATAAGCAGAAAACTAGAATTTGCAGAATGTTTGCTTCATTCAGTGATTGGAAAACGTTGGTCGGGATCATGCCTGTGATGGTTGCCCAGAACGTTGGAAGTTCACCTTTCGCAGCGTATTCAGAAGAGAACATGCCTTCAACGCCAGAAACATCGATACCACGACCTGGTTCGAATATTTCACCCATTACTAGCGCTAGTGCTACAGCAAGTGCAGACGTTAGTGCAAAGTAACCTAGAGTGGTCACGCCCACTTTACCTGCTGATGAGCTGTTGCCTAGACCAGCAGCACCTGAAATTAGGGCAACCGCGACTAGAGGGATAACCAGCATCTTGATCAAATTGATGAAGATAGCACCCAGTGGAGCGAACATAGTTGCGCTGTCACCCATCATCGCACCGACTAGGGTACCGATGATCATTGCAATAACGACTTGAACGCCGATGTTGCTTAGTAAACTCTTTTCTTTTAACACTTCCATAACCTCTGTGCTACTAAATATAAAAATCCCAGAACTACTCACCAATGTACGATGTACCATTGGATTAATATTTCGCGAGAAGTTTTACACGTATCCTTTACATTTATCAATATGAGCAGAGATGAAAGAACACCAAAAAGCAGTAATCAAATGTCATTTGATGATTTTTTACGCTAAAGCAAACGATTGCTTTTTGATTTATCATTATTTTTATAAATGGTAGTGATATTTGGGTGGGGTATTATAGATGTGCTACAGGTTTGTATGAGGTGTTGTTTTTATCAGAAATTTAACAATTGAGAGGGTTTGGACGTGTTCTCGGAGAAAAACTCCCACAGCGCAAATTATCGCACTAGTGGGAGCCTATTTATTATTTTTGCGTTGCCGCTTTCATTGGTGTAACAAACTCAGCAAGTGCTTTAAGCATTGCTTCTGGTTGTTCAACGTTGTTTTCAATGATTTTCACAACTGCTGAGCCAGAGATAGCACCAGCAGCGCCAGCTACAATTGCTTCTTTCACTTGTTCAGGAGCCGAGATACCGAAACCAAGCAGTGCTGGTGGCGCATCAAACTTGTTCAAACGATCAAGTAGGGCAGTCACAGGCATGTTTGCTTTGGTTTCTGCACCCGTTACGCCAGCACGAGAAAGTAGGTAAGTGTAACCACCACCTAGCTCAGAAACCGATTGAAGCGTCTCATCACTTGCTGTTGGTGGAGCAATAAAGATTGGGTGAACGCCAAACTTCTTAGCTGCAGCAACAAACTCGCCACTCTCGTTGGTTGGTACATCAGCAATCAATACTGAATCGATACCTGCATTCGCACAACGCTTGTAGAAGTTCTCGATACCACGTGCGTACACCAAGTTTGCGTACATCAGTAGGCCGATTGGCAGATCTGGGTATTTAGCACGAATTTGACCAATAAGATCAAAACACACATCTGGCGTTACTTTTGAATCTAACGCACGAATGTTTGCACCTTGGATTGTCGGGCCATCTGCAAGCGGATCTGAGAATGGAATACCAAGTTCAAGTGCATCAGCACCCGCTTCAACGAGTGTTTCCATGATCTTAAGAGACTGCTGAGGGTTAGGATCGCCAACCGTTACGAATGGTACAAATGCGCCCTGATTCTTTTCAGCTAAGCGAGTGAAGAGTGATTGATAGCGATCCATTATAATGCTCCTTTCTCTTTAAGAATGTCGTGTACAGAGAAGATGTCTTTATCACCACGACCAGATAGATTAACCACTAATAGCTGTTCTTTCTCTGGGTCATCGTGAGCCATTTTAACAGCATGAGCCAAAGCATGAGATGACTCTAGCGCTGCGATAATACCTTCTTTACGTGCAATCAATTGGAACGCTTCTAGCGCTTCGTCGTCGGTCACGTTGTCGTATTCAGCACGGCCAATAGCATTTAGGTGCGCGTGTTGAGGACCAACTGATGGGAAGTCTAGACCCGCAGATACAGAGTAAGACTCTTCTACTTGGCCGTTCTCATCTTGCATCAGTGGCGCTTTCATGCCGAAGAAGATACCGGTTTTACCGTGCTTAAGCGGCGCGCCGTGTTGGTCGGTATCAATACCTTTACCAGCCGGCTCTACACCGATTAGGCGAACAGTTTCTTCTTCAATGAAATCCGCAAACATACCGATAGCGTTCGAACCACCGCCGACACAAGCGATAACCGCATCAGGAAGGCGACCTTCACGAGCTAGAATTTGGTTCTTCGTTTCTTCACCAATCATGCGTTGGAAATCACGAACAATCGTTGGGAATGGGTGAGGGCCCGCTGCAGTACCCAATAGGTAATGCGCGTCTTCATAAGTTGCAGACCAGTCACGTAGCGCTTCGTTACACGCATCTTTTAGCGTTGAAGAGCCAGAATGAACAGGGATAACCTCTGCGCCCATTAGCTTCATACGGAACACGTTCGGGCTTTGACGTTCAACGTCTTTTGCACCCATGTAAACACGACACTTAAGACCTAGTAGAGCACACGCTAGAGCCGTTGCCACACCGTGTTGGCCTGCGCCAGTTTCAGCGATGATTTCCTGCTTACCCATACGTTTTGCTAGCAATGCTTGACCAAGAACTTGGTTTGTCTTGTGAGCACCGCCGTGAAGTAGATCTTCACGCTTTAGGTACAGTTTTGTTTTTGTACCTTTTGTTAGGTTGCGTGCTAGCGTTAGTGCCGTTGGACGACCAGCGTACTCTTGAAGAAGCGTCATGAATTCGCTGCGGAACTCAGGATCGGCTTGTGCATCGATAAATGCTTGTTCAAGTTGGTCTAGTGCTGGCACTAGGATCTGCGGTACGTATTGACCACCGTATTCACCAAAGTAGGCATCGAGTTTAGCCATTGTGTTATTCCTTCAATTCTACTGATGTGTATTCACACCAAGTCATTTAATCTTGTTTGAGCTTCGCAAAAGGCAAAGCTCACAAATATGTTTTTAGTTTCTGCTTTCTAATTTCTAGCGCCGAGCTTGGACTAGTAATTACGAATCGCAGCAAAAGCACGTTGCAGTTTGTCTGCGTCTTTTTTGCCTGGAGCAGATTCAACACCAGAGTTTAGGTCTAATCCTAAGCAACCCAACTTAGCCGCTTGGTTAGCATTTTCTGGGGTTAGACCACCCGCCAACATGATTGCGCTTTGGTTGTTGATTAGGTTCCAATCGAACACTTGGCCTGTGCCACCAGTTTGAGAACCCACTTTAGTATCTAGCAGGTGACGAGTCACGTTGCTTTCCAGTAATTCTGGTAGCGAGCTCTCAGCATCGGGAGAAACACCGTAAGCTTTCCAAATCTCAACGCTTTCAGGTAGTGACTGTTTTAGCTCATCGACAAACGCTTGAGACTCATCACCGTGCAATTGCACAGCGAACAGGCCTAGCTCAGAAACCGTTTTCGCAACGTCAGTAACGCTGTGGTTTTGGAACACACCCACGTAGTTCAAAGGTGCGCCGCTCATAGTCAAACGAGCCGCTTCGATATCCACATGACGCTTAGATGCTTCAACGAATATCAGACCACCGAATACCGCACCAGCTTGATAAGCCTTTGCTGCATCGTCAGAGTGAGTTAAACCACACACCTTGTTTTCACCCAGTGTTACTTTGCGTACCGCAAGCTCGAGGTTCTTCTCTGCCATTAGAGAGCTACCGATTAGGAAGCCATCTGCAAACGTTGAAAGGTCACGAACTTGTTGATGTGTGTAGATGCCAGACTCTGAAATCACAACTGCGTTTGGAGCCAGTTCGCGAATCAGCGGCGCCAACTCTTTAGTACGGTTCAAATCAGTCGAAAGGTCACGAAGATTACGGTTGTTAATGCCGATCACCTTAGCGTTTAGAGCGACTGCACGGTGAAGCTCTTCTTCGTTGCTGACTTCGGTCAATACACCCATGTTGAGTGAGTGAGCGACTTCCGCCAGCGCTTTGTACTCTTCGTCATCTAATACCGATAGCATTAACAAGATAGCATCAGCTGAGTAATGACGAGCTAGATACACTTGGTAGGTATCAACCATGAAGTCTTTACACAGGATAGGCTGCTTAGCAATGCTGCGAACTTTAGGTAAAAACTCAAAGTCACCTTGGAAGTACTTCTCGTCTGTCAGCACAGAAATCGCGTTTGCGTGGTTGTTGTAAACAGAAGCAATGTAGTCGAGGTCAAACTCGTCACGGATTAAACCTTTTGACGGAGAGGCCTTTTTACATTCAGTGATGAAAACCGTTTGTTCTCCGCTCAGAGCGTCATAAAAGCTGCGGTCTGTTGCAGTTAGTGACGCTTTAAACTCGTCTAATGGTTGAGTCTGCTTACGTGCTTCAACCCATTGGTATTTATCACGAACGATTTTTGCTAATACTTCCGCCATTTCAGCTTCTTTGACTGAAACGTGGGTCGACAGTTTATCGGTAGTCTGTGTCATGTTCTTTGTCTCGATTCGTCGTTCGTTAGGCGTGTGCAGCAAGCTTTTGTACAAGCTCGTATGCTTTGCCAGAGTTCATCGCGTCAATTGCTTGCTGTGCGTTGGCTTTTAGGTCTTCGTGACCAAACAGACGCATCAGTAGAGCAACGTTGACTGCCACTGCGCCAACTTGACCATCAGTGCCTTTACCCGTCAGGATATCGGTTGTGATGGCTTTGTTCTCTTCTGGCTCGCCGCCCTTGATTGCTTCAAGAGGGTGAGTGTTCAAACCAAAGTCTGCTGGTGTCACTGTGTATTCGTGAATTGTGCCATCTTTGATTTCAGCAACCATGGTTTCGCCGTGAATCGCTACTTCATCAAGGCCGCTACCGTGAACAACCGCCGCGCGCTTCATGCCCATTTGCAGCATGGTTTCTGCGATAGGGCGTACCAGCTCTTTGCTGTAAACACCCATTAGCTCGATGTTAGGGCGAGCAGGGTTAATCAGTGGGCCAAGAATATTGAAGATAGTGCGCGTTTTCATTGTTTGACGAACCGGCATCGCGTGACGTACACCAACGTGATATTGCGGAGCAAATAGGAATGCTACGCCAAGTTCATCAACAGCCGTACGTGTGTCTTCAGCTGTCATCGCTAGGTTGATACCGAACGAATCCAGTAGGTCAGAAGAGCCTGATTTGCTCGATACGCTGCGGTTACCGTGCTTCGCGACTTTTAAGCCACACGCTGCGGCAACAAATGCAGAAGTCGTCGAGATATTGATGGTGTTGTGACCGTCGCCACCTGTACCTACGATGTCTGCGAAATCGTAATCAGGGCGCGGGAACGGGTTTGCATTCGCAAGTAGTGCTTTTGCTGCACCTGCAATTTCATCGGGCGTTTCGCCTTTGATTTTCAGTGCAGTTAGCGCAGAAGCCATCAAGATTGGGTCTAGTTCACCCTTGATGATCACATCAAATAACTGTTGGCTTTCTTCTTGAGTAAGAGACTGCTGTTCGTAAAGTTTATTAATCTGTTCCATGATCGTTTCCTATATCGTCTTTTTCTCAAGAGCCCATTCGATAGCGTTTGCTAGAAGCGTTGCACCGTAGGTCGTCATAATTGATTCAGGGTGGAATTGGAATCCACACACCTTGTCTTGTTCTTGAACCACAGACATCACCAAATCATCTACTTCAGCGGTCACCGTTAGGCTATCAGATACATGCGTTGCCACTAAAGAGTGGTAGCGAGCGATAGCCAATGGCGAAGGTAAGCCTTGGTAAGTCGCATGGTTTTGGTGTTCCATCATCGACACCTTACCATGAATGATTTCGCCAGCGCCTGCAACGGTGCCGCCATAGGCTTCAACAATCGCTTGGTGGCCTAAGCAAATACCAATCATTGGCACTTTACCTTTTAGAAGCTGAATCAGCTCTGGCATACAGCCCGCATCTGCTGGAGCGCCAGGGCCTGGTGAAAGCAGTGCAACAGGGTTGTCTAGTTCGTTGATCGCCGCTTCAACTACTTTTGCAGGAATGTTGTTACGGTAAATTTTTACGCTGTGACCTAATGAACGAAATTGGTCTACAAGGTTGTAAGTGAACGAGTCGAAGTTATCGATGAATACAATATCAGCCATGATTACGACTCCTTCTTATTTGTTAGGTTCTTAGTATGAGCTGCTTGAATCGCTGAGATAACCGCTTGTGCCTTGCCGCGAGTTTCATCGGCTTCTGCTTGTGGGTCTGAATCGAATACCACACCAGCGCCAGCTTGTACTTGTGCTACGCCATCTTCAACGTAAGCAGAGCGAATTACGATACAAGTATCTAGAGTCCCTTCACCGGTTAGATAACCGACTGCACCACCGTAGCTACCACGACGCGTTTTTTCTACGTCACGAATAAGCTGCATTGCGCGGATTTTTGGTGCGCCCGTTAGCGTGCCCATGTTCATACAAGCTTGGTAAGCGTGCAGAGCATCTAAGTCTTCACGGAGCTGACCAACAACACGAGAAACCAAGTGCATTACATGGCTGTAGCGGTCTACTTTCAGTAAGTCTGCTACGTGGCGAGTGCCAGCTTCGGCAATACGTGCCACATCGTTACGCGCTAGGTCAACTAGCATCATGTGCTCGGCGTTTTCTTTCTTGTCGGTACGCAGTTCAAGCTCGATACGGCTGTCTAGGTCGAAATCGATTTGACCGTCAGGGCGCTTACCACGACGACGAGTACCAGCAATCGGGTAGATCTCGATTTGGTTGGTTTCTGTCTCGTATTTCAGCGCGCTTTCTGGAGATGCACCGAACAGAGTAAACAGCTCGTCTTGCATGTAGAACATGTAAGGGCTTGGGTTGCTTTGTTTGAGTTCTTTATAAGCCGCCAGTGGGGCAGGGCAAGGTAGAGTGAAGCGGCGTGAAGGTACCACTTGGAATACATCGCCTTTAACTACGTACTCTTTTAAATCACGAACCGTTTGGCAGAAGTCTTCATCTGAAACGCTAGGTACAGCTTCAACGTTGTCTAACGGCGTTACTTCAGTGATGGCTTTCAGGGACTGACACTGAGTTTGAATGTCGGCTAGACGGTCAGTTAATTGCACTTTGATGTTGTCATCTTGAGCAAATAAGCTCGCGTGAAGTAGGCCTTCGTTCTCTTGGTGATCGAAACGCAATAGTGTTTCAGCTACGTAGAATACAAAGTCAGGACAATTGTTGGTTGCTTCAGCATCACCTAGTGGCTCAAAGTTTGCCACGATGTCGTAAGCGAATAAGCCCGCCATGAATAATGCGTGTTTGTTATCCGCGTCTTGCTCAAAGCTGTGCTGAACCAAACGCAGTGCATCGAATGAAGAGGCTTCTCTTAAACGTGAGTCTTCGTCTAATTCGTTGCTTGGTTCGATAAAAGTCAGCGTCAAAACGTTATCAGTAAGGTCAGATTTAATTTCTGCTTTCACGTTTTGAGTGAGATGTTCGATAAGCGCTTGACCGTTTTCAGTCAATGCTTGAAAGGTTACTTCATGTCCGCGACATACGATGCGAACAGCAGAGTCGATAAGGAGTAGGCTTGTCAGGTTCTGTTTAGATTCAATCTCGGCAGATTCCAACAAAAGACTATCAGTTTTGTTTTCACACAAAGTATGAAAAACGCTGGTTGGATCTTGCGAGTAAGGAACTGAGGAATTGATGACCTCAATGGTTCCCAGCTTTTTGATTTCAATGGCCTTGTTCACAAGACCTCCTTTATGATTCTTTAAATTTCCTGCCGTACATAGTCGCATAAAGATACCTTTCACCCAATCTAGAATATGGTCAATTCGATGATTTGTTAGTCAGTTGAATGTGAGATGTTCGACAAATTAAAAAGCCCGCTATTAAAGCGGGCTTAGTGATAACTTTTTTATAAACAAACTGTTTAACTAGAAGTACACGTTAGCCCACCAAGAACTTGTCCAAGTGCGCCACCAATTAAGCTCTGAACTTGCTTCTACTGAAGAAAGTTCTAAAACTTTATCTTTATGGTTTTGGTTAAATTCTTGTAACATGGTGAACCTATCAAATGTGATACTTCGTATTTGTGTACTAGTTAACTAGTTTTATGCTTGCGGGTCAAGTGTGTTGACACAAATATAACGATAAAAATTGAAAACAATGAAAAAGAATATATGAGAATTGATCTACATAGTCATACAACAGCCTCAGATGGCCGACTTACTCCACCTGAGCTAATTGACCGAGCGCTTGGCTTTAACATCGAAGCGCTAGCGATTACAGATCATGACACGACTGATGGGCTTGCTGAAGCACGCAACTATATTGCTGATAACAATCTTCCTATTCAGCTGATCAACGGCATTGAGATTTCGACTGTTTGGCAAAACAAAGATATCCATATTGTTGGGTTAAACGTTGATCCTGAGTCACCAGAACTCAAAGCGCTCATTGAACAACAGAAGCAACACCGTATTGGGCGTGCTGAGATGATCGCTCACCGTCTTGAGAAAGCGACTCGTGAAGGGGTGTTAGAAGAAGTTAAATTGATTGCGGGTGATGCACCAATCACTCGCGCTCACTTTGCTAAGTGGCTAGTCGACAATGGCTATGCGAAAACTATGCAGCAGGTGTTTAAAAAGTTTCTTACTCGTAATAACCCAGGTTATGTGCCGCCAACTTGGTGTTCAATGAGTGATGCTGTCACGGCTATTCATGCTGCTGGTGGACAAGCCGTACTCGCTCACCCTGGGCGATATGGACTTACAGCCAAGTGGGTTAAGCGCCTGCTAGCGGCATTTGTTGAAGCGAAAGGGGATGCGATGGAAGTAGCTCAACCTCAGCAAGCGCAACAAGAAAGACGCACACTCGCGGATTATGCTATACAATACAAACTATTAGCCTCCCAAGGCAGTGATTTCCATTACCCATCTCCGTGGATGGAACTTGGACGCAATCTCTGGCTACCTTCTGGGGTCGAAGAAGTATGGAAAGATTGGGAGTTTCAAACGGTTTCACCATCTGAATAGTCTTTAGGTGAGCCAGCTCCTTCTGATGATAGAGTCGAGAGATTCGATAACGAGGATCAACAATGAGCCAGTTTTTTTATGTACACCCAGATAACCCACAAGCACGCTTAATTACTCAAGCGGTTGCGATTATTCGCAATGGCGGCGTTGTGGTTTATCCAACAGATTCCGGTTATGCGCTGGGCTGTCAGCTTGAAAACAAACAAGCACTTGAACGTATCTGTAAAATTCGTCGCATCGATGACAAGCACAATTTCACCTTGTTATGTCGTGATCTTTCTGAATTATCACTGTATGCACGCGTCGATAACGTGGCTTTCCGTCTACTGAAAGCACATACACCAGGTGCTTACACGTTTATCTTTAAAGCAACCAAAGAAGTGCCAAAGCGTTTGATGAACGCCAAGCGTAAAACGATTGGTATTCGTGTCCCAGACAACAAGATTGCACTCGACCTTTTGGAAGCGATGGGTGAACCATTAATGTCGACGTCTCTGATTCTGCCGGGTAACGAGACTACGGAGTCGGATCCAGAAGAAATTCGTGACAGCCTAGAACATGCGGTTGATGTCATTTTGAATGGCGGTTACTTAGGTGAGCAACCGACGACGGTTATTGACTTCAGTGACGATGATGCCGTGGTTCTACGTCGTGGTGCTGGCGATCCTGCGCCGTTTGAATAATCGCTTTACTGATTAACAGTCTGTAACGATACAGCAAACCTGCCACAGTAAATAACAAGTGCTTTTTGGCAGGTTATTTGCGATAATACGCGACCGCGATTTGGTCGCGAAAAATTCATTCGACGTCTGTGAAGACGACAATTAGGTAGAAAAGAGTAAATGAGCGAAAAATTACAGAAGGTTTTAGCGCGAGCTGGTCACGGTTCTCGTCGTGAACTAGAAGGTTTAATCAAATCTGGTCGTGTAAGTGTTAACGGTCAAGTTGCGAAACTGGGCGAGCGTCTTGAAGACGAGAACTCAGTGATCCGTATCGATGGCCATACTGTTTCAGGCAAGGCTTCTGAAGAAGTGGTTTGTCGTGTACTTGCTTACTACAAACCTGAAGGTGAGCTTTGTACTCGTCACGATCCTGAAGGCCGCCGTACTGTTTTCGATCGTCTACCTAAGATCCGTGGTTCTCGTTGGATTTCAGTTGGTCGTCTTGATGCAAACACATCAGGCCTTTTGCTTTTCACTACTGATGGTGAGCTTGCAAACCGTCTAATGCACCCAAGCCGTCAGGTTGAACGTGAGTACCTAGTACGTGTATTCGGTGAAGTGACTGAGCAGAAAGTTAAAAACGTTACTCGTGGCGTACAACTAGAAGACGGCATGGCTCGTTTTGAAGATGTGGTTTACGCTGGTGGTGAAGGTATGAACCATACTTTCTATGTAGCGATTAACGAAGGTCGTAACCGTGAAGTTCGTCGTCTTTGGGAATCACAAGAAACAACAGTAAGCCGCCTGAAACGTGTACGTTACGGTGATATCTACCTTGATAAGAAACTGCCTCGTGGCGGTTGGAAAGAGCTAGATCTTCAAGAAGTTAACTACTTGCGTGAGCTTGTTGAGCTTAAGCCTGAGAAAGAGACACTGTTGGATCTTGATCCTTCAAACACTTCTCGTAAGCGTGAGCGTTCTCGTAGCCAAAAAATTCGTCGTGCTGTTAAACGTCACGAAGAGCGTGCAAACGCACCAAAAGGCCGTAGCAACCAAACTAAGCGTAAGAAGCCTGCAACTCGCGGTTCTACAACACCTGATTCAGGTCGTAGCGCTCCAGCTGCAAACAAAGGCAAACCTCAGGCTAACAAAAGTAAGCCTAAACTGAACAACGGTCGTCCGGCTAAACCAGCTAAGCCAAGAACACGTCAGTAATTACGTAATTTCTTACGCGTAAAGCTTCATTAGCTGAAAGCACTGAATACTAAAAAACCTGCTCATTGAGCAGGTTTTTTTACGTCTGGAGAAATAGCAGATGCGGGATGCGAGTAATCGAGTATCGAAAACATACTGCCATAATCGGCAGTAAGCATGCTCTTCGCATCTCTTATCTCGTTTACACGTATCTATAAATCTTTTCGCATCTCGTATCTCGTTCTATTTACTTATGATTCGAGAAGTTATCGCCTTTCGCTAATCGGTCGTAAAGCACTACATTCACTGATGCTGCTAGGTTCATGCAGCCGTTGGTCGGAACGTAAATCGTCTCACGACAGAAATCTGTGATCTCTTTCTTTAGCGTGCCATCTTCTGGGCCAAAAATGTAAAACGCGCGTGGTGGGTGCTTGTAATCAGGTAGAGGCTTAGCACCTTCAATCAGATCAACAGCAACCGGCACGCAGCCTACTGGAATAATATCTTTCAGCTCTTCAACACCAATCAAAGGCAGGGCTAAGTGCTTTTCTTTGGTATCGGTATGGAATTTTCGCGCATGGTCGTAGCGTGTGCCAGTGTAAAACACAGAGTTGGCGCCGTAGCAGCCAGCTGCTCGCATCACTGAGCCTACGTTTTCTGGCGTCTTTGGGTTAACTAGGCCAATGCAGGCATAGCCTTTTGATTGTGTGTCTGTTTTTGCTTTGGTCATAATCAGTGAATCTAACGTTGATGATGAAAGTGATGAATCACGATGGAAAATAGCGTGATAAAAATAGCCGAGCAATGGGCTCGGCTAACTTTTAACTCGCTTACATGAATACTTGTTTACTCATGCAGATGAGCGTCAACAGCGGTATTAGTCGCGTTTCCACAGCATGTGACAGAACTTATGTTCTGGATCACGGCTGATTAACATGCGAGCAAATACGTCGTCTAGAACGTCATCAGCTTCATTCACAAGACCAATGCGCACTTCAGCGTAGATCTCTTTGTCGACTTCAAAGCCAACATGTTCAACCCAATCATCGCCAGTTTCAACAAGCTCTGCTGCGCCACGATCTTCAAACTGAGCAGTGAAAAGAATCACGTCTGCAGGCTCTAGGTTGTCAGGTGCCATCTCTAGGAAGATGTCGTATGCAGTGTCAATTGCGTCGTCATAAGACATTAGGTCGTTAGCTTCGGTCATAATAAGTATCTTAGCTTGCGCGGTTCATGTATTTACGTTCAGCAGTGTTTACTACTACTTTGTCGCCAGTCGCGATGTATTCAGGCACTTGAATAGTAAGACCTGTAGAAAGACGAGCAGGCTTAGTACGAGCAGACGCTGATGCACCTTTGATTGAAGGATCAGTCTCTTCGATAACTAGTTCAACAGATGTTGGTAGCTCAAGCGTTGCAGCGTTGCCGTCGATAAGGATCGCGTACATGCCTTGAGTTTCTTCGTTGATGAACAGTAGTTCGTCTTCGATAGTCTCACCGTTGAAGATGAATTGTGTGTAATCTTCGTTGTCCATGAAGATGTACTCGTTGCCATCAACGTAAGAGAACATTACTGCACGCTTAGTTACGTCAATAGTTTCAACAATTTCGTCAGCCTTGTGGCGAACTTCAGTTTTAACGCCAGTTGCTACATCGTTACCACGGAAGCGGTAAATCTTTTGGCCGCCACGGCCGCCTGGTGTTGTTACTTCGATATCTTTAACGATCACTGTTTTGCTTTCTACTGTGATAGCAAAACCTTTTTTAATTTCACTTGCTCTAGGCATTTTGTGTTTGTCCTTAGTGGGTCTATCCGCTGATTATATCTCGGAGATGCTATAAATAGGAATAGCTTGAATCATAAAGTCACCTAGGCGATCATAGAGTTATAGTTAAATCATTATTTTATTTACCGAAACGACCTATGCAGCTACCCGTTATTGACCCAACACAGCCTTTTCAACCTGAATTTCAACCTGTGGTTAACGATCTGATTACCTTTCTAAAAGGTGGGTTAGGATCTAATCTGCACAGTATTTATATTTATGGCAGTGTGGCTCGTAAGCAAGCCGTCTTCGGTCGCTCCAATCTAGATGTGGTTGTGGTGACCCATCGACCGTTTCCTGACCAACGAACCACTTTGTTGAACACCATCAAATGGCGTTTCCAAAAGAGCTTCCCGCAGGTAACTCAAGTGGCGATAAAAACTACCTTAGTGAGTGAGATAGTCGATTTCGACAATATCTTCACTTGGGGTTTTATGCTCAAGCATTTAGCCGTGTGTGTGCATGGTGAAGACTTATCAGACTGCTATGGTGATTTTGAAACAAGTTGGGAAATCGCTAAGCACTGGAATATGGATGCGGAAAACTGGTTGGCGGTGTATCGCAACAAGATCGCACGAGCGACAACGCCAGAACAACAAGTCGCTGCGCAGGTGATTATTGCCAAGAAGCTTCTACGGGCGAGTTACTCACTGGTGATGTACCGCGATAAATATTGGTACGATGATCCTGTTGAATGTGGCCAACAGTTCTTGAAGTATCACCCAGATCGAGAAGTCGAAATTCAAAGGTTGGGTATTTTACTTTCAGGTCGACCGATTCCGAAACGTTCAGTGATAGGCATTCTGGATGGGTTTGGGGAATGGCTGGTTAAGCAGTATCAGAAAACTGAATTTCGAATAGGGTAGATCTTCATACTCTACAGATACAAAAAAGCAGAGCGAATTGAACACTCCTCTGCTTTTTTTGTTCTGATTAAACTCAGACAAGAATCTTAGAATAAACCTAATTGCTGCCCGCTAACTCTCTCAAAATCTAATCCAATAAAAGGCAAAATCGCTTCAGCCACCGGCTTAATCTGCTTATCGATATAATGCTGATAATCGATAGCACTCTTCAAATACTCTTTAGGCTCTGGGCCATTCAAGGTAATTAAGTATTCAATACGTCCTTTATTTTGGTATTGAAGTGGGCGCCCTAGTTTTGCATTGACCTCATCTGCCATTCTAGCTGCTCGAACTTGTGGTGGAATGTTCTTTTGGTATTCATGTAATTTGCGGCGTAAGCGCTTTTGATACACCAATAAATCATCATGTTTGCCAGCAGAGGTTTCATCAACAAACTGTCTGACGTAGTCGGTTGGATCTTGATCGTGAAACACCATCTCATACAAGGTTTGTTGGAATTGCTGTGCGAGAGGTGTCCAATCGGTGCGTGCACTCTCAAGCCCTTTAAATATGATCTTTTCTTTATCGCCTTGAGTGATTAATCCGGCATAACGTTTCTTCGAACCGGTTTCTGAACCTCTAATGGTCGGCATTAGAAACTTGCGATAGTGAGTCTCGTATTCCAATTCGAGTATTGAGGTTAGGTTGTGGGTCTCTTTTAAGTGATTCGTCCACCAATCGTTGATGTAAGCGACCAGTGTGTTCCCGATCTCGTCTGCTTTTTGCTGATCATAACTGCCGTTCAGAGACACGAAGGTTGAATCGGTATCGCCGTAAATCACTTGATAGCCTTTGTCTTCGATCAGAACCTTGGTTTGCTTCATGATCTCATGTCCACGCATGGTAATTGAAGACGCTAACCGGGTATCGAAGAAACGACAACCAGACGAACCTAACACACCATAGAATGAGTTCATGATGATCTTAATCGCCTGAGAGAACGCTTTCTCGTTGTTCTTCTTCGCCACATCACGTGCAGCCCAAAGGTTTTCGATCATCTCGGGCAAGAAGTGTTTAGAGCGGTGGAATTGCCCACCTCGAAAGCCATCAACGGCTTGGTTTTCTGCTGGGCCTAGTTCAAGCTTCAACCCTTCAATTAGTCCCATAGGGTCAATCAGAAACGAGCGAATGATCGATGGATACAGGCTCTTAAAATCGAGTACCAAAACCGAGTCGTAAAGATTGGGAATTGAATCCATCACATAACCGCCGGGGCTCGCAATCCAATTCTCTGGCTCTAAGTTCGGTGCGACATAACCCGCTCTGTGGATTTGAGGCAGATATAAGTTAGTAAAGGCCGCAACAGAGCCACCAACGCGATCCAGCTCAACACCGGTTAATCGAGAGCGCTCAATCGCGAAGTCGAGTAGGTGAGTGTGCTCGAAGATGCTGTTTACCAGTACGCAGTCTTGAAGGTTGTACTTAGCGAGTGAGGGTTTATCGAACTTAAACATTCGGTTTATCTCATCCATACGGTCATGAACGTTATGGATGTCTTTGCCTTCCCCAAGCAGCTCTTGCGATACCGACTCAAGAGACCAAGAACGGAAGTGGTAGGTCGCTGTCTTGAGCATATCAATACCATCCAAGACAACGCGTCCCGGAATCGTGATAAAACCTTGCTGATTTTGAGCAGAACTGCGGAAAAAGCTCGGTTGGTTGTCTCTGCCGATGTTGAGCTTCACTTCGTTCCATTCTGAACGTTTGTGCAGCAGCCTAAAATCGAAGTCGATAACATTCCAGCCAATGATGATGTCAGGATCAAATTCAGAGAACCAAGCTATCATGGCTTCAAGTAGCGCTTTCTCGTTGGCAACCCATTGGATATTGGTTTCAGCTTGTTGTGCTTCACCGACCATGATTACTTGGCTGTCCATCGGGCTGTCTAGGCCAATTGAATAAAGCACGCCTTTTTCCGAACACTCAATATCAAGCGAGACCACAGATAGACTGGGTAAGTAATCACCTGCTCGGCATTTTGCGTTTGAGACTCGACGATGCTGATTTTTTTGCACAGCAGATCCGGTGAACTCAATACTTCCCTTGATAAAACGTTCCATCAAGAATCGATCGGCGAGTCGAATATCGCTTTCAAAGGTTTGGATTTCTTCGTTGTGAAAGGCTTGCGCTAAACCAAAGCTGCTTCTCGACAGTGAGGTGTAACACGCGGCGAGAGGTGTTTGCTCGAATGTGGCTAATTCTAGAGGCTTAAATTGGCAATCGATCGACTCTTTCGCTGCGATTGCCTGACATGCCTCAACGTCAGATTGAGCGACAAAAAATACCGGTTTTTCATTTTGAATCGTCAGCAGAGTAGGGCCTTGAGGGGTGCTTAACCACAAGTCGATTTGTGTGCGCCCTGAAAAATCTCTTGCTTGTCTTGTGAGTACAAAGCCTTGCTGAATATCCAATGTAGTAACCTATTGAAATGGGGAATCGAATACTACCATCTAGCGACCCTCTGCGCACAAAAGGCAGTAAAAATACTAACTAAATTCTAGTTAGTAGAGGCAAATAACGGGACTCTATAAGCAAATAAGTGAAATTGTCGCGAATGGTTATTCAATGGTATTGAAAATATCTTTATCTTATGTAATTTTATTGGGTGTTGTTTTAACTGGTTGATTTTTAGAAAAAGCTTGTTGTTTTAGTTAGCTTATTTGTTAATAAGTACTTGCTAAAGTTCGTGTTTCAGCACATATTCAACAGAGCTTTTTTTTAGTAATTAAGTTAAGATGTACTCAATGCTGCGATCCACTGTTCCTTTGTTCAATTGTTTCAAACAGATGAAATGACACAGTGGTTGCAGAGCCAATTAATAGTGTGGAGATACAAGTTTGATAAATGTTTTCCTTGTAGATGATCACGAGCTGGTTCGCACAGGGATACGACGTATTATTGAAGACGTCCGTGGAATGAACGTAGCAGGGGAAGCTGAAAGCGGTGAAGATGCTGCAAAATGGTGTCGTACTAACAATACTGACGTTATTTTGATGGATATGAATATGCCTGGTATTGGTGGCTTAGAAGCAACCAAGAAGATCTTGCGTTTCAACCCTGATGTTAAAATCATCGTTTTAACTGTTCATACGGAAAATCCGTTTCCAACTAAAGTGATGCAAGCTGGAGCTGCTGGTTACCTTACTAAAGGGGCAGGTCCGGATGAAATGGTAAATGCAATTCGAGTGGTTAATAGTGGCCAACGATACATTTCACCAGAAATTGCGCAGCAGATGGCTTTGAGCCAATTCTCGCCTGCGTCTGAAAATCCATTCGCAGACTTATCTGAACGTGAACTTCAAATCATGATGATGATTACCAAAGGTCAGAAAGTGACGGATATTTCAGAACAACTCAATCTAAGTCCTAAAACAGTCAACAGTTACCGCTACCGCTTGTTCAGTAAGCTGGATATCAGTGGCGATGTAGAGCTGACGCATTTAGCGATTAGACATGGAATGTTAGACACTGAGACCCTTTAACACTGAGATCGTATAGTGACCAACTTGTTTGACTCAGTCTCATTCCTCAAGACAGTAACAGAGCAGCCCGGCGTTTATCGAATGTATAACGCCGAGGCTGCCGTTATTTACGTCGGTAAAGCTAAGAACCTCAAAAAACGCCTTTCCAGTTATTTCCGTAAAAAAGTCGACAGTGAAAAAACACGCGCTCTAGTTAGTAATATTGACAAGATCGATGTCACTGTAACGCACACGGAAACAGAAGCGCTCATTCTTGAGCACAACTACATCAAGCAGTACTTGCCTAAATACAACGTACTTTTGCGTGATGATAAGTCGTACCCTTATATTTTTATTAGCGGTCACAAGCATCCTCGTTTGTCGATGCACCGTGGTGCTAAGAAGAAAAAGGGCGAATACTTTGGTCCTTACCCTGATTCCGGCGCTGTGCGTGAGACGCTACACCTAATCCAAAAGATTTTCCCTGCCCGCCAGTGTGAAGATACGGTTTATGCCAATAGAACGCGCCCGTGTTTGATGTATCAGATTGGTCGTTGTGCTGCGCCATGTGTTAGCTCAATCATCTCTGATGAAGAGTACAGTGAACTTATCGACTACGTTCGTCTGTTCCTGCAAGGGAAAGACAAATTAGTCCTTGAGACGCTCATCGACAAAATGGACAAGGCAAGCCGTGAGCTTCGTTTTGAACAAGCTGCCGCTTTCCGTGATCAAATCCAAGCGATTCGACGTGTGCAAGAACAACAATACGTATCTGACGATTCAATGGAAGATATGGACGTGTTGGGATTTGCTCAAGAGAATGGCGTAGCGTGTATTCATATCTTGATGATTCGCCAAGGCAAGGTTTTAGGCAGTAGAAGCCATTTCCCTAAAATTCCCAACAATACGGTGCGAGAAGAGGTCTTTTCGAGCTTTTTAAGCCAATACTATCTTGCGCATAGTGAAGCGAGAACCATCCCAACCCGTTTGATTCTCAATGCCGATTTGATGGAAGATGTCACACCGATTCAAGAAGCCTTGTGTGAAGTAGCGGGTCGTAAGATTCACTTCAATACCAACCCTTCAGGTACTCGAGGTCGTTACCTTAAATTGTCTAATACCAATGCATTGACGGCTATTACCACCAAGATTAATCACAAGATGACGATTAATCAGCGCTTCAAAGAGCTCCAAGAAGTGCTGTCGATGGATGCTATCAAGCGCATGGAATGTTTTGATATCAGTCATACCATGGGTGAAAGCACGATTGCGTCGTGTGTGGTGTTCAATCAAGAAGGCCCGGTTAAACCAGAGTACCGTCGTTACAACATCACCGGCATTACAGGTGGCGATGATTATGCAGCGATGGCTCAGGCGCTTGAGAGACGTTATTCGAAGCAACTCGATGTCGACAAGATCCCAGACATCATCTTTATCGATGGTGGTAAAGGTCAGCTAAACCGCGCTCATGAGATCATTTCTCAATATTGGGGTGATTGGCCGTTTAGACCAAGAATGATGGGTATTGCGAAAGGCGTGACGCGTAAACCGGGTTTAGAAACTTTGGTAACCCTTGAAGGTGAAGAGTTTAATTTACCTAGCGATGCACCAGCGCTGCATCTTATCCAGCACATTCGTGATGAGAGCCATAATCATGCGATTGCAGGGCACAGGGCGAAACGTGGTAAAACGCGCAGAACCAGTGCTTTGGAAGGAATTGAAGGGGTAGGACCTAAACGTCGTCAAGCTTTGCTGAAATATATGGGTGGCTTACAAGAACTTAAGCGTGCAACTGTCGAAGAAATAGCCAAAGTGCCGGGCATTAGTCATTCTTTGGCAGAAAACATTTATCAAGCATTGAAACAATAGTAAAAATCCCGCACCATTAAAGCGCAATTAATAAGAGCCCAATAATATGCGTTTGAATATACCTAACATTTTGTCCTTACTGAGACTATTTTTGATCCCAGTATTCGTTGTCGTTTTCTATCTACCTTATCAATGGGCTCCTTTCGCTGCTGCGATGGTGTTTTGGGTAGCCGGTTTCACTGATTGGCTAGATGGCATGCTAGCTCGTAAGTTAGGGCAAACGTCTCGCTTCGGTGCCTTCATTGACCCTGTGGCTGACAAAGTGTTGGTCGCTACGGCTCTTATCCTGATTACAGAGCATTACCACTCTATTTGGATAACTATTCCAGCCGTGACCATGATTGCTCGTGAGATCATCATTTCAGCGCTTCGTGAATGGATGGCTGAAATCGGTAAACGCGCAAGTGTTGCGGTATCTTGGGTTGGTAAAGTAAAAACGGTTTCTCAGATGTTCGCCCTTTGGGTACTTATCTGGCGCTATGACGATTGGATGGTATGGGTCGGATACATTGCGCTCTATGTCGCAACCGTACTTACTTACTGGTCAATGGCACAATACTTGATGGCCGCCAAAGACGATTTGTTGGACGAAAAACATCATTGATGAAGAAGCGAGCTGAGGCTCGCTTTTTTGATCTTTAACCTAAGGTTAAGTTATCAATAGTGGATATCTAATGTGATATAGATCTCCTTTGAATAACCCGCTCACAGTGTGTTTTGAACATAAAGTCAGCTATTTGGCTTGTTTCGTATGAAATCTATTCAAACGAATTAAAAATACAAAAATAATATTGACTCAATCGCCTGAATCCGTAGAATGCATCCCGTACCCAAGAGGATGGCAATGAGCGATTCAATTGGAGTTACTAAGGCGCCTTGGCAGAGTGGCTATGCAGCGGATTGCAAATCCGTGGACCTCGGTTCGACTCCGGGAGGCGCCTCCATTCTCTCTTTCTTCTAGAAAGAATTTGAATGAAAATGCGATACTAGCTCAGTTGGTAGAGCGCAACCTTGCCAAGGTTGAGGTCATCGGTTCGAACCCGATGTATCGCTCCAAATTTTGTAATGTTGATTGGCGTCAGCATTAAGATGGTGTTTTACTTTTCAGTAATCGGCATCGCAATAAAGAATTGCGTGCCCTGGTGGTGGAATTGGTAGACACAAGGGATTTAAAATCCCTCGGCGTTCGCGCTGTGCCGGTTCAAGTCCGGCCCGGGGCACCATCTATTAAAGTCTTTATCTCGATAAAGCAAATGCGATACTAGCTCAGTTGGTAGAGCGCAACCTTGCCAAGGTTGAGGTCATCGGTTCGAACCCGATGTATCGCTCCAAATTAAAAAGCCCGAACAGAAATGTTCGGGCTTTTTGGTTTCTGACGTATAGCTTTTACGTTTAAGAACTCTTCTTGTTCGAATCCGCGCTAAAAATTCTTTTCTATTGCTGTCTCAAAACTTCGCAATCAAGTTCGTTTTTAAAAGTGAGATTCCCTATGAACTC